>DAOVRI010000154.1 GCA_030628245.1 Dehalococcoidales bacterium | reverse complement strand
CGGAGCTCGTGAGCTTTGTTACCAGGCGTGAGGGGCGCAAGTTCCGCCATCTGAGTCCCACCTTTGACGATTCAATTATCGATGGGGGAAAACTGGGGGGTAAATCCGGCATATCGCTCTACGTGCATATACCGTTCTGTCGTTCGTTGTGTCCTTTTTGTTGTTTTAACCGCTACCTGCTTGATGAAGACCTGGCGCGCCGCTATTATATCGACCTGAAGAAAGAGCTTGATTTGTACCTACGGCGCGGCTTCAATTTTTCCAGCATTTACTTCGGCGGGGGAACGCCCACGGTGCTCATGGACGAGCTCGCTTTATTTATAAAGTACCTGCGGGAGCAGTTTGATGTCAGCGAAGTCTCTCTGGAGACTACACCCCGGGAGCTTACCGAGCAGAACATCGGCCTACTAAAAGAGATGGGCATTAATCGACTCTCTATCGGTGTTCAAAGCTTCGAGGAACCGGTGCTCAAGACGATGGGGCGGGTTAACGGCCCCGCCGACGAGGTCAAGAGCCGCCTGCTCATGGCCGAAGGGCAGTTCGATACGCTGAACGTGGACTTCGTCTTCAACTTCCCCGGCCAGACAATCGAACAGTTCGCCGCCGATGTGGCCGCCTTCAAGGAACTGGGCATCGACCAGGCCACGTTCTACCCGCTTATGGCTTCTCCCCACAAGAAGGACGCGATGGAGCGCAGGTTTAACAGGGTGGATAATTCCCGCGAGAAGCAGTTTTACGATGTTATCCTGCGGGAGCTCTACCGTGGCGGCTATACCGCCTCGACGGCCTGGTGCTTTTCCCGCGGCGAGAGGATGATTGACGAGTACATTATCGAGTTTGACGACTATATCGGCATCGGCTCCGGTTCCGTGAGCATTGTCAAGGGTAATTTCTTCGTTAATTCTTTTTCGCTCGACCGCTATCACGAACTGACCGGCGCCGGGCGATTGCCCATCGTAGGCTGGCGCAAGCTGTCCGAGAAGGAGAATCTGCGCTATTACCTGTTAACAAAACTTTTCGGTATGAAGCTGGACAGGGAAGCATTTCGACGCCGCTTCGGCGAAGATATACGAAGTAAGCTGCGGACGGAGCTTACCTTTTTTAAGACATTCGGGCTGGTTTCCGGGGATGGCGTACTGCATGTTACCGGGAAAGGGATGTACCCGGTGAGTGTCATGATGCGGGACTTCTTCGCCTCCCTCAACACCCTGCGTGAATACTGCATCGAGCACCAGATTTAGTCTTAGCTGGTAGCTACGTGAAGCCCGACGGCGCCGAAGAGCAGCGGACGGTAGTCCACACTCCTGAATCCCGCTGTAAGCAGCATCTCCCTGACTTCCTCCGGGGAATAGTACCTAGATATCGATTCCGCCAGATAGCGGTAGGCGTCTTTATGGCCGGAGAGCAGTATGCCTACCGGACCCACGAGGACCCGCAGGTAGAGGTGGAAGAGCGTCTTGACTACCCGGTTCTCCGGCTGGCTCGACTCCACGATGATGTACCGACCGCCCGGTTTCAGCACTCTCTTCACCTCGGCGAGATGGGGTAGGCACAGCGGATTTTTATAGGTCAGGTTGCGGAAGGCAAAGGATATACCCACGCAGTCGAAGTGGCCATCGGGGAAGAGTATTTTCGTGGCATCTCCGTGAACGAATTTCACCTTCTCCCCCACGCCGGCCCTGGTTGCCTTCTGCCTTGCCCGCTCCAGCATCGGCAGGCTGTAGTCGAGGCCGGTTATTTGCACACTTTCTTCGGCCATACGGGCTATATTTATGGTCAGGTCGCCGGTGCCGCAGCCCAGGTCGAGGACCCGCTCCGGCTTATTTTCGAGGCAGACCGCCGCCACCAGTCGCCGCCACCGTTCGTCCAGGCCCAGCGTAACGATGCGATTTACCAGGTCGTAGCGCGGCGGCACCGCCGTGAACATACCGTGCAGCGGTTCGGGTTTTTCAGAAAGGTCGGGACTCTCCATAGCCATATTAAAAGACGCGACCCAGGATGAAGCCGATACCTATCAGCAGTTGCGTTGCCAGCACCGTCATGACGTTGGCCGCCATACCCGGCATGAATTTGGAAGGGTCGTCACAATGGATGGCGCCGTTGATAGCCCTGATGGTAAGCGGCAGCGTCAGCAAGGCTAGCAGTGTCCAGACAGGCATTACCTGCGCGGCTACCCAGGCTATTATCCAGACGTAAACGGCAATGGCTACTACCGAGTAGAAGATGGCGGACTTCTTCTTGCCGATGGCGATGGGCATGGTCTTGCGGTTAGCCAGCTGGTCGGCTTCGACATCAGGTAATTCGTTAAGCAGCAGCAGGTTATGTACCAGTAAGGCGGACGGGATACAGGCAACCACCACTGTGTAAGTGTAAGCTCCCGTCTGCGCAAAGTACATGCCCAGGATGGGCAGGGCGCCGAGGCCGGCCCCGGCTGCCCACTCCGGCCAGGGGCGTTTGGCGATAAAGGGGCTATAAAGCAGTATGAAAAAGGCAGCCACCAGGAGTAGCGGCAGGAGCAGCCAGCCGCTTGCTATGATGAAGTAAATGCCGATTGGTACCGCCAGTACAAATGCTACTATTCCCATCCATAGGACCTGCCGGGGAGTAAGCAGATTGGTGGGAAGAATGCCGCTGCCTCCGCTGAAGGGGGTGCGCCTCGTGGCCAGGTCGATGCCGCTGCGGAAATCAAAATAGTCGTTAAGTATGTTCACGCTGGCATGAGTGAGCACTAGCCCGATGCTGGCGAGCAGGGCGTACCACAGGTTGAAAAAGTCGTCATACCAGGCGACGGTGGTGCCTAAAAAAGCCAGCACGATAGATAGTGTCAGGAATTGCGGGCGGGTCTCCAGAAACCAGAATTTTAATCCCTTCAAGTTATTCCTTTTCTTATCTTGATTATTTACCGACTCCTAGAGCATTATACCACTGGAGGCAGGTATAGCCATAATATGCCTTCAGGTCGGCATCAATAAGATTGGAGCATCGAGGATAGTATTTAAGAATTGATAGTTATAAGTCCAAAACAGCAGGCCCCCTGGCCCCCGGTGCGGTGGGGCCGTCATAAGTGTATTCCTTGCCTATCATGGTCTTGGTAAACCTGGGGGCAAGTAAAATGGCGTGAAACAGAATAGGCTCATCAATCTTTCTGAAGTTAAGCGGACAATGCACCAGCCCCCTGGGGATGAAGATAATCGTAGCTTTGTCGATAAGGTGTTCTTCCATCTCCTCCCCGATGCAGAAATCGATTTCCGCCTTAAAAGAGTCGAACAAATCCGGCAGCTTACCTCCCAGGAAAATGAGGTACTCATCACAGTCGTGGGTGTGAGGTTCCTTTTCCAGGTATATCGGTTCGACGAACAACTGCCATCCCATGTTCATATTGGCTCCGGGAATCTGCCTCGCGCCCCGGAAGTACGCCTGCGGCCCGGCTACGGCGGAAAGATTGGACGGCTCTTTAAAATCCGTCAGGAAATAATTAGCATATTTCGATTCAGCCATTTTCTCACAGGCTCATTTTCAATTTAATATCATGTTCTACTGCGTATAACTCGCAGGGCAAACGCAGCAGAGCTAATAGCTCTGCCATATTTTATTCGTCTCGCCGGGATGCCGGCGGTAATGGTCTGATTGAAGCCCCGGGTGAAAGGGTGATATCTATAAACATGATAGGTTTGTATACCGTTTTAACATTCAGTGGGCAATGCATCAACCCTGCCGGTATATAGACGCAGGATGTATAGTTGATAATGTGTTTCTCCGGTGGTTCTCCCAGACTCATTTCCACCTCCGCCCCGAATTCGCCTACGCTACCGGGATTGCCGCCGAGAAAGAAGATAATCTGGTCGAAATCATGCGTATGGGCTTCGGCTACCATAAGGAATGGTTCCGTAAGATAGGACCAGCCCAGTGAAAAATCAGCTCCGTTTAAATCCCTTCCACCAAGCGCAGCTACCTGAGGAGCGGTAATTTGTTTGTATATAGATTGTATTGTACCGAGTTCGGTGATATATTCACCATGTTTAATGTTTACCGTCATAACATCGATCCTTTTTACATGAGGTAATTCCGGCTAATTTTACGGGATAAATAAGAGAAGGAGGCAAATAATATACCTGCCAGCCTGAGCCTGAGATGGCGTCCCTGGAGGGGCTCGAACCCACGACCTACTGCTTAGAAGGCAGTCGCTCTATCCAACTGAGCTACAGGGACGGGACTCCATTCCCTTAAAAATGTAACATGAATGAAGACCGAGGTCAATATACCCCTTTTTGTGGCATTTGAGGGATTTTAAGGATATTCGTTAATCATTTTGCCGGAGTAGTCAGTATATCGGCGACGGCCCACCCCAGGACGGTAGCGCAGGTAACAATCACTCCAGAGATTACTATGCCAATGAAGATAGATAAAAAGGCATACCTGAATTTCAGTCCAAGCAGAGCAGCAGCAATTGAGCCTGTCCAGGCACCGGTTATGGGGAGAGGGATGGCGACAAATAGTGCAAGGCCTACGTATTCATATCGTTCTATGGCTTTGCCACGCCGCCTGATTCGTTCGAACAGCCAGTTTAGTAACTTCTCAAAAATACTTATTTTACACAGTAATTTGGAGACGAAGTTAAGTAATAGCAGAATAAAGGGTACCGGTATGAGATTACCGATGATAGCTATTATAAAGGCGTAATACCATGGGAAAT
>DAOVRI010000006.1 GCA_030628245.1 Dehalococcoidales bacterium | reverse complement strand
TGCAAGCCCTGCTCAGCCATTTACTCCTGCAAAGGGATGAGGTGGTTATCCTGGACATGGAGGCCGGCATCGAGCATTTGTCCCGGGGCACCACCAAAGCCGTGGATAAGCTGATTATCGTGGTGGAACCGGGACGGCGCAGCATCGAGACCGCCCAGACCATCAGCAAACTGTCAAAGGACCTCGGCCTTGAAAGCATCGGGGTGGTCGGCAATAAAATACGGAGCGAAGCGGATAAGGAATTCATCAAGTCAAGCCTGCCCGGTATTGAAATGCTTGACTTTATTTCATATGACCCTGCCATTAACGAAGCTGACCTTGCCAACCAACCTCTCTTTACTGCCTGCCCTCAGACCGCGAAAGAAGTAAAGAACATCTATGATAAACTCATGTCTGCAAGTCGTCAGCCGAGCGGAAAAAGCTGACAGTGGCACTAGAAAGGCATAGGACTAGGATAATAATAACCGGTAAAAAACCACGAAAGTGGTTTAAGGATAATTTACCCGTAGACAATTTGCCTTTTTGTTGAACTCAGTGAAATTTTTAGCAGTAAATTATAGCGCAGTTAAAATAAAAAATAATTCAGGAGGTATTACGTGGCTTACGATGCAGTCAAAATGAAGGACTGGCAAATCTCGGAAGCATCCGAGGAGAACATGCCGACCCCGGACGAATGGCGGGAGAGACTGGGCTTGCAGAAAGATGAGGTCATCCCCTACGGGAGACTGTGCAGGCTTGATTTCATAAAGATTATTGACCGCCTCAAGGACAAACCAGATGGCAAATACATTGAGGTAACGGCCATAACTCCCACGCCGCTGGGCGAGGGCAAGAGCACCACTTCCTGCGGTCTCATGGAAGGCATGGGCAAGCGCGGACTGAATGTTGGCGGTTGTCTCCGCCAGCCCTCGGGCGGCCCTACCATGAATATCAAGGGAACGGCCGCCGGCGGTGGCAATGCCCTGCTGATTCCCCTCACCGAATTCTCCATGGGACTGACCGGCGATATCAATGATATTATTAACGCCCATAACCTGGCAATGGTAGCACTCACTTCCAGGATGCAGCACGAGCGTAACTACGATGACGAACAGTTGGCACGGCTCACCCGGATGCCCCGCCTGAACATCGACCCCACCCGGGTGGAGATGGGCTGGATTATGGACTTCTGCGCCCAGAGCCTGCGCAATATCATCATTGGTCTTGGCGGCCGCATGGACGGCTTCACCATGCAGTCCAAGTTCGGCATTGCGGTCGGCTCCGAGCTAATGGCGATGCTATCCATCGTTACCGATTTAGCCGACCTCCGTAAAAGAATGGATGAAATCACCGTAGCCTATGACAAGAAGGGCAAGCCGATTACCACCGGCGACCTCGAGGTAGGCGGTGCCATGACTGCCTGGATGCGCAACACCATTAACCCCACCCTGTGTTCCACGGTGGAATACCAGCCCTTAATGGTGCACGCCGGCCCCTTCGCCAACATCGCCGTGGGGCAGTCATCCATCATCGCCGACCGCATCGGCCTGAAGATGTTTGACTACCATGTTACCGAGAGTGGCTTCGCCGCCGACATCGGCTTTGAGAAGTTCTGGAACGTAAAGTGCCGCTACAGTGGCCTGAAACCGCATGTCTCCGTGCTCACCACCACCATCCGTGCCCTGAAGATGCACGGTGGAGGCCCCAAAGTGGTAGCTGGTATTCCTCTGCCCGATGCTTATACCAAGGAAGACCTAGGGCTCCTGGAAAAGGGGTTACCCAACATGCTGCACCTTATCGGTGTTATCAGGGAATCTGGCATCAATCCGGTAGTATGTATCAATTGCTTCCACACCGATACCAAGGACGAGATAGCCATGGTAAGAAAGGCAGCTGAGGCAGCCGGGGCACGCTGCGCCGTGTCCACACACTGGGCCGACGGCGGCGATGGCGCCCTGGAGCTGGCTGATGTGGTCAAGGAAGCCTGTGAAGAAAAGAACGACTTCAAGTTCCTCTATCCCATAGAAATGAAGCTGCGGGAGAGGGTGGAAAAAATCGCTAAAGTGGTCTATGGCGCCGACGGCGTCTCCTGGACTCCCGACGCTGAAGCTAAAGCCAAGACCTTTGAGGCTGATTCAAAATATGATGAGTATGCTACCATGATGGTCAAGACGCACCTGTCCCTCACCCACGACCCAGCTATTAAGGGTGTCCCCAAGGGCTGGACTCTGCCCATCCGCGATGTGCTCATTTACTCCGGCGCCAAGTTCCTCTGCCCCTGTGCCGGTGCCATCAGCCTGATGCCGGGCACTTCGTCCGACCCGGCTTTCCGAAAGGTTGACGTCGATGTAAAGACAGGGAAGGTTCAGGGACTATTCTAGCCGTCTCTTAGGACTTTAAGGATAATAATTTAACACGAGTAAACAAGACTGTTACAATAGAAATAGGGAAAGAATAAGGACAGTATATTGAGCTTTAGTATAGCCGTAGCCGGAAAGGGAGGCACCGGTAAGACTTCGGTAACCAGCCTGGTCATTCGCTACCTGCTCAAGAATGACCTCGGGACGGTGCTGGCCGTTGACGCTGACCCCAATTCCAATCTGGCCGAGAATCTGGGCCTCGAAGTAAGGCAGACGGTCGGCCGGATACTGAACGAGTTTCAGGGAGAAAAACTTAACATCCCCGCTGGAACGACCAAGGAAGCCTACCTGGAATACCAGCTGAACATAGCCATAACCGAGAGCAAGAGCCTTGACCTTATTACGATGGGACGGGGCGAAGGCCCGGAATGCTACTGCTATCCCAACGTGGTTATCCGGAAACTCATCGACGATTGGTCAAAGAACTACGCTTTTACGGTTATGGACAACGAGGCCGGTATGGAGCACCTGAGCCGGAGAACCACGCAGAACGTGGACGAGCTTCTTATGGTTTCCGACCACTCGGTCAAGGGCCTGCGGGCGGTAGCCCGTGTCCGTGACCTGGTGGCGGAGCTGAAGCTCGCGGTAAAAAGAGAATCTGTAATCATAAACCAGGTGCCCGGTGAGATTGACCCGCTGCTCAGCGAGGAAATGGAAAGACTGGGCATCGTTCCCGCGGCCATCATCCCGTTAGACGAAGACCTTAAAAGATATGACCTGGAACAGAATCCGCTGTTTTCCATGCCGGATACGTCCCGGGCGGTAGCGGCGGTCAACGACTTAATGGATAAGCTCTTAAAATCCGAGAATGTCGAGATGAAAAGGGGGTAAAAATGACAGCACAACTCATTAAAGGCGCCGAGGTCGCCGCGCAGATTCGTGAAGAATTGAAACAGGAAATTGCCGACCTCAAGGCCAAGCACAACGTGGTGCCCGGCCTGGTCACCGTCCTCGTCGGTGCCGACCCTGCCTCACAGGTCTACGTAGGTGCTAAAGAGAAAACCTCACAAGAGCTGGGTATCTACTCGGAGAGATACGACCTCCCGGCGGATACCTCACAGGAAGACTTATTAAAACTTATCGACAAGCTCAACAAAGACCCCAAGATTAACGGCATACTGGTACAGTTACCGCTCCCCAAGGGTTTGAACGAGGAGGAAGTCCTCTTCGCCATCGACCCCAAGAAGGACGTCGACGGCTTCCACCCGGTGAACGTGGGCAAGCTGATGATTGGTGAGCCGGACTACCTGCCCTGCACTCCCGCCGGCATCCAGCAGCTTCTGATTCGTTCCGGGACTCAGATTGAAGGTGCCGAGGTCGTCGTCGTCGGCCGGAGCAACATCGTCGGCAAACCCATCGCCAACATGCTGTTACAGAAGGCGCCGGGGGCCAATGCCACGGTCACCATCTGCCATACCCGGACGCGCGATATAACCTTCCATACCAAGCGGGCCGATATCCTGATAGTAGCGGCGGGGAAACCCAAGGCCATCACCGGCGACATGGTCAAGGAAGGCGTCGTGGTCATTGACGTCGGCGTGAACCAGATTGGCACGACGGCGGAAGGCAAGAGAATCCTGGCCGGCGACGTCGATTTCGACACGGTCAGTCCGAAAGCCAAAGCCATCACCCCGGTCCCGGGAGGCGTCGGCCCCATGACCATTACCATGCTTATGATGAATACGGTAAGAGCCGCCAAGGTAGCGGCCGGCCTGATATAGTAAAGGAGGAGGGAATATGGACTACAAAACTGTAAAAAAGGAAGCGCCCGGACGGGGGGAGGTGGAAATACTGGCCGAAACCTACGAGGCAGGTGAGCCAGTGGGAGAAGATGCCGGCCGATGGCGCCAGAAACTGGAAAGCCGGGATGAGAAACTGAGATACCTGGAATCCGGCGAGCGCTACTGGTACAGCGACGACTGGTTTGGCAGTGAAAAAAGGAAGAATCCGGCCTGACCGCCGTACAAGACTTTGGTAGGCGGGCCTGAGCAAAGGAGGCAAAATGGCATTTGAGATTCCAAAGACAGCCTACAGCGGCAAAATAAGAGAGATGGCACTGGGAAAGGGTGATAAAGCGGTAACCGTCGGCGGTGAAACGGCCTACCCGTTCTACCTTTTTGAAGGCGAAATGCCCAACCTGCCCAAGATAGCCATGGAGGTTTACGATATGCCTCCCGAGGAGTGGCCGGAAGCGGCGATGGAACCCTTCACCGGCGTCACCGATGACCCGGTAGCCTGGGCACAGAAGTGCATCAAGGACTACGGGGCGGAGATGATATGCCTGCAACTCCTGAGTACCGACCCCAACGGCCTGGACCGCCCGGCCGACGAAGCGGCGCAGGTGGTCAAGAAGGTGGCGGACGCTATTGACGTCCCACTGATTGTCTGGGGCACGGCCAACCACGATAAAGACACCGATGTCCTGAGAGCCGTTGCCGAGATTGTCCAAGATAAGAGCCTGATTCTGGGACCGCTTGAAGAAGGCGACTATAAGAAAATCGGCGCCGCCGCCATCGGCTACAAGCATACCGTAGTCGCCTCAACACCCATCGATATCAACCTGGCCAAGCAGCTCAATATCCTGCTGGGTAATCTCGGCGTTCCCGATAACCTGCTGGCCATAGACCCCACCGTCAGCTGCATAGGCTACGGCATCGAGTACTGCTACTCGGTCATGGAAAGAATGAGAATGGCAGCCTTAACGCAGCAGGACGACAAGCTCCAGTTCCCCATTATCTGCAATATCGCCAAAGAAGCGTGGAAGACCAAGGAAGCCAAGATATCGGAGGCGGAAGACCCCAAGATGGGGGACGCCAAGAAGCGGGGCATTCTGCTGGAGGCCATGTCGGCCATAGTCCTGCTTCTGGCGGGAGGTGACGTACTAATTATGAGACACCCCGAAGCGATAAAACTGGTCAGGGAAATGATAGCGGACCTGACCGCAAAATAAGTGAGGTGAAATAAATGGCAGAAGAAGAAAAGATAAGTAAAAGCATTGATAAAGCAAGCCTGGAACTAATAGAAAAAGCAGCCAAAGATGGGGTTAACACTGCCTTTGATAGGGCTGATACGATGAAGCCATGCCCCATAGGTGCCGTAGGCAGCTGCTGCAAGAACTGCGGCATGGGGCCGTGCCGCGTGCCCCTGCCCAAAGGCAAGGAGGAAACCCCGGAGGACAAGCTGAAAAGAAGAGGCATCTGCGGCGCTACCGCCGAGACCATCGCCGCCCGCAACTTCATCCGGATGGTTGCCGGCGGTGCCGCTGCCCATTCCGACCACGGCCGGGGAGTAGCCGAACTTTTCCTGGCGGTAGCCAATGGAAAGGCACCGGGCTATGAGATAAAGGATGAACAGAAGCTGCTGCAACTGGCTCTGGATTGGGGCATAGAAATTGGAGACCGCAGTAACAATGAAATAGCCATTGATATAGGTGAAAAGGCTCTGGCTGAGTTTGGTAAACAGGAAGGTGAACTGATAACCCTGAGGAAGGCGCCGCTGAAGCGCCAGGAGCTATGGCGGCAGCAAGGGATTTCCCCGCGCGGCATAGACCGAGAAATTGTGGAGATAATGCACCGGACCCACATCGGGGTTGACCAGGACTTTAAAAGCCTGCTGAAACAAGGGGTCAGGGCAGCCATAGGTGATGGCTGGGGCGGCAGCATGATTGCCACCGAGCTTCAGGACATCCTGTTTGGTACCCCGGCACCGGTCTTGGGCAAAGCAAACCTGGGAGTGCTCGAAGAGGATGAGGTCAATATAATCATTCATGGCCACGAGCCGCTGCTCTCCGAGATGATTGTCGCCGCGGCCCAGGAACCGGAGATGATAGAGCTGGCCAAGTCCAAAGGAGCCAAAGGGATAAACCTGGCCGGCATGTGCTGCACGGCCAATGAGATATTGATGCGCCACGGAGTGGCTATCGCGGGGAACTTCTTACAGCAGGAACTGGCGATAGTAACCGGCGCGGTGGATGCCATGGTGGTGGATGTCCAGTGTATTATGCAATCCATACAGACTGTGGCTGAGTGCTACCATACCAAGATTATCACTACCTCACCTAAAGCCAAGATAACCGGTGCTATCCACATTGAGTTCGATGAGCACGATGCCCTGAAATCAGCCCGGGAAATAGTTACGACAGCTATTGAGAACTTCCCCAATCGAAAGGGGAATATCTACGTTCCTGACGAGCAAACTGTTCAGATTGCCGGGTTCAGCCATGAAACCATTAACTACCTGCTGGGTGGCATGTTCCGTGCCTCCTACCGGCCGCTGAACGACAACATCATTAATGGCCGCATCCGGGGTGTGGCCGGCGTCGTCGGCTGCAATAATGCCCGGGTGAAACACAATGAGGGTCATGTCGTTATGGTTAAGGAACTGATAAAGAATGATGTAATTGTGCTCACCACCGGCTGTAATGCCATCGCCTGTGCCGAAGCCGGACTCATGGTTCCAGAGGCAGCCGCTAAATATGCCGGCAAAGGCCTGGCGGAAGTATGCGAAACCGTCGGGATTCCCCCGGTACTGCACCTCGGCTCCTGCGTGGACAACAGCCGCATCCTGATAGCCGCCACCGCCATGGTCAAAGACGGCGGACTGGGCGACGACATCAGCGACCTGCCCGTTGCCGGCGCCGCTCCGGAGTGGATGAGTGAGAAGGCCATCTCCATCGGCCAGTACTTCGTAGCCTCCGGTGTCTACACTGTGTTCGGCGTGACCTGGCCCACCGAGGGTAGCAAAGAGGTCACCGACTACCTGTTCAAGGACATGGAGGATATGGTAGGCGGTATGTGGGCTTTTGAGCCTGACCCGATTAAAGCCGCCCACCTGATGATTGAGCACATTGATAAGAAGCGCAAAGCCCTGGGCATTGACAAAGCCAGGGAGAGAGTGCTCTACGATATGGAAATGAGGCGAGAGATGGAGGCAGCCTAAGCATTAACATTAACGATAAGGAGGTTATAAGAAATGTCTAAAATAATTGCGTCAGCAGCCATCAGGGGGGCTTATAAGATTGTTGACCGGGCCGAGAAGAAGTGGCAGGAGGCGATGGACAAGTGGGGCGCCAACGAACCGGTAGGCTTCCCCAATACCGCCTACTATCTACCGGTTATCTACGGTATTTTAGGCGAAAAGGTAGAAAAGCTGGGGGATATAGAACTGATATTGAAAAAGTGTAAACTCATGCTCCCACCACCGGTAAGGGAAGAGCACCCCCTGCCCTACCTGGCGCCCGCCCTTGATGCCGGTATGTTAACCTTCTTCGCCGAGGAAATCATTGAAGTGATAAGGTATCTGGAGCAGCCAGATTTCTATACCAAGCAGGAAGACCCTACCGATGATAATATCTGGCTGGGTGCCACCGATGACGTTATCCTCAGAAAGAGAGGCGTTGAGTTTGTTGACGGCACTGCCCCCGGCTTTGCCGCTGTCCTTGGTGCTGCACCTACCAATGAGATAGCCGTGAAAATCGCCCAAGAACTTCGGGAGAAGAACCTTTACATCTTTATGTGTGCTGAGCATAATGGGAAACGGTTCTCAGAGCAGCTTGTCGAGGCTGGGGTTGAGGTTGGATGGTCAACTCGTTTGGTCTCGTTTGGTCCCGATGTCAGCGCCGCTGTCTTTGCCGCTGGCTTCGCCATCAGGGCCGGCTTTACCTTCGGTGGCATTGCACCCGGAGATTATAGAAAACACCTTATCTATAACAAGGACCGCATCTTCGCCTTCGCCCTGCCTCTGGGCTATGTTACCGATGAGTGGTATGCCAATGCTGTTGGTTGCGTCAACTTTGGCTTCCCTATTATTGCCGATACCCCGATACCTGAAATACTGCCCACCGGTGTTTGCACCTATGAGCACGTTGTCTCCAACATCCCCCACGACGAAATAGTCGCCAAAGCAATAGAGGTCAGGGGGCTGAAGGTTACCGTGGCTGAGGTGCCAATTCCAGTAGCTTTCGGGCCCGCCTTTGAGGGTGAGAGGGTCCGCGGCGATGACATCTATCTTGAGTGCGGCGGCGGCCGAACCCACATGGTGGAATGGGTCACCAGCAAGCGGATGGAAGAGGTGGAGGATGGCAAGATTGAGGTAATCGGCCCGGAACTGGCCGATATTGAAGCCGGCTCCAGACTACCCATGGCCATAGCCGTAGAGGTAGCCGGCCGCGAGATGCAGGACGACTACGAGCCTATCCTGGAGCGGCAGATTCACCACCTCATCAACTACGCCCAGGGAGTCATGCACATCGGCCAGAGAGACATCGCCTGGCTGCGCGTAGCCAAACAGGCTGTGGAAAAGGGCTTCAAGCTGGAGGATATCGGCAAGCTCCTTCACGCCAAGCTGCATCAGGACTTCGGCCGCATCTTCGACAAGCTACAGGTGAAAATCTATACCGAGGAAGACAAGGTCAACGAGATTGTGGCGAAGGCAAAAGCCGTCTACGGTGCCAGGGATATCCGCATCGAAGGCATGACCGACGAGACCACCGACACCTACTACTCCTGCACGCTCTGCCAGTCCTTCGCTCCCAGCCACGTCTGCGTCATCAGCCCGGAGAGGACCGGCCTTTGCGGCTCCTACAACTGGATGGACTGCAAGGCCGCCTACGAGATTAACCCGACCGGGCCGAACCAACCGGTAGAAAAGGGCGAGACCATTGATGCCAAGTTCGGGCAGTGGAAAGGCGTCAATGAGTTTGTCCTCAAGGCTTCACGCGGCAAGATAGACCACTATAACTTCTACAGTCTGGTAAACGACCCCATGACCACCTGTGGCTGCTGTGAAGCTATCGCCGCCGTACTGCCCGGGTGTAACGGCGTGATGACGGTGAACCGCGATTACGTCGGCGAAACACCCTGCGGTATGAAGTTCACCACCCTGGCCGGGACTATCGGCGGTGGCTTGAGCACCCCCGGCTTCGTGGGACACGGCAAATACAACATTACCCAGAGAAAGTTCCTCTCTGCTGATGGTGGCTTATTAAGAATGGTCTGGATGCCCAAGATACTCAAGGAGGAGATTGGTGAACGGTTCAAGGCGAGAGCCGCGGAACTGGGTGATCCCGACCTCCTCGATAAGATAGCCGATGAGACGGTAGGAATCACCGAGGACGAGATTCTCCCCTTCCTCACGGAAAAAGGACATCCCGCCCTGACCATGGACCCGATACTGGGCTAGGAAAGGATTAATTAATTCTCTGTGACCTGTTTATACGAGAGTAACGACTACTAACCCGGTAACAGGTCAGGAAAGGGGAAATAGAGATATGGCACTTACTGGAATAGAAATTTTTAAACTGTTACCCAAGACGAACTGCGGCGATTGCGGCGTACCTACCTGCCTTGCCTTTGCCATGAACCTCGCCGCCGGCAAAGCCGAGCTGACCGCCTGCCCCCACGTCTCCGAGGAAGCCAAAGAAAAACTATCGGAGGCTTCGGCGCCGCCCATCTTACCGGTTACCATCGGCGCCGGTGACAATGCCCTCAAGATTGGCGGCGAGACGGTCATGTTCCGCCATGAAAAGAGGTTTGAAAACGCGTGCGGTATCGCCTTGCTTATCAGCGACACCATGGCCGATGCCGAGGTCGACGCCCGACTGGAGAAAGTCAAGAACCTGGTCTACGAAAGGGTCGGCCTCACCCTTAGCGCCAACCTGGTGGCTCTCAAGGCAGAATCGGGAGATGCTGCCAAGTTTGCCGCCCTGGCGGGTAAAGTGAAATCCGGCAGCGAAGCCAACATCATATTAATGAGCGAGAAAACGGATGTCCTGGCCGCCGGTGTGAAAGCCTGCGCCGATAAAAAACCGCTGCTGTACGCCGCCACCAAAGATAATGCGGACGACGTGGCTGCCCTGGCTAAAGAGAACGACTGTCCGGTAGCCGCCAAAGCCGCCGGGCTGGAAGAACTCGCCGCGCTAACCGAAAAACTAACCGCGGCCGGACTCAAGAACATCGTCATCGACTCGGAGTCCAGGACCATCCGCCAGGCGCTCGAAGACCAGATAATCATCAGGAGCTCCGCCCTCAATAAGAAGTTCCGTCCCCTGGGCTACCCAACCATCGTCTTCCCTGGCGAGATGACCGATAACCCCATGAAAGAGGCCCTGATTGCCTCCATGTTCATCGCCAAGTACGCCGGTATCATCGTCCTGTCCGATTTCCAGGGGGAAAGCCTCTTCCCGCTGCTCGTGGCACGGCTGAACATCTATACCGACCCGCAGCGACCGCTGGCTACTACCGAGGGCATTTACGAAATCAACAACCCGGACGAAAATTCGCCGTTATTGGTTACTTCCAACTTCTCGCTTACTTACTTCATTGTCTCCGGTGAAATTGAAAACAGCAAGGTGCCCAGCTACCTTTACGTCAAAGACACTGAAGGACTTTCCGTGATGACTTCCTGGGCGGCCGGCAAGTTCTCCGCTGATATTATCGGCCCGGCCATCAAGAAGAGCGGCATCGCCGATAAAATCAAACACCAAAAGCTGATAATCCCAGGGTACATCGCCGCCGAGAGCGGTGGCCTGGAAGAAGAACTGCCCGGCTGGGAGATTATGGTCGGCCCCAGAGAAGGTGCCCATATCCCGGGTTATCTCAAAGGCTGGAAAGCATAAGGAGGCAAGATGATCCTTATCGGGGAAAACTTAAACGTTATGTCACAGACCCTCGGCCCGGCCCTCAGGGAAAGGAATGCCGGCCCGATTGAGGAGATGGCCAAGAATGAGACGGAAGCCGGCATAGACCTGGTTGACCTGAATATCGGCCCCGCCCGCAAGGGGGGTGACGAGCTGATGGCATGGGTGGTGAATACGATACAGGCTGTTACCGACAAGATGCTGTCCCTGGATACCACCAACCTGGATGCCATGGAAGCCGGATTGAAGGTCCGCCAGGGCCCGGTATTAATCAACTCGGTTTCCCTGCAGACCAGCCGGATTGACAGAGGGCTGGAACTGGCTCAAAAATATAATGCCGACCTTATCGGCCTGCTGTGGAGCAACGAAGGCATGCCGCGTGATGTTAACGAGAGGGCGATGCATACCGTCGATTTTATCTACAAGGCCAATGAGGCCGGCATCCCCAACGAAAGGATATGGATTGACCCCATCGCCAGCCCGGTATCGGTGGAAATTAACCAGGTCAAGGCCTGCGTGGAATTCATGACCATGCTGGGAGAGATTGCCCCCGGCTGTAAGTCCACGGTAGGTCTTTCCAACATTTCCAACGGCGCCCCCACCGAACTCAGGCCATGGCTGAACCGGACTTACATGATAATGCTAGCACGCTACGGGCTGTACTCGGCCATTGTCGATGCCTTCGATAAAGACCTGATGAAGATAGCCCGCGGCGAAAGACCCGATATCGTTGAGCTGGTGTACAAGATGATGGACGGGGAAAAACCGGATATCTCCTCCCTGCCCAAAGAGATGGCCAATTACGCCAAAACGACCAGAGTACTGATGGGAGAGTCGCTTTATTCGCACTCATGGCTTGAAGTATAGGTGTCATTGCGAGCGAAGCGAAGCAATCCGTTGCCCCCGAACTGACAGGTCGTTAAAATAATAAAGTAAATTGATATGACAAGAGAACGCCTGACACTACCGGAGCAGAACGTACGCGAATATGCTCATGAGCTTGCCTGCAAGCTTGCCTGCGAGCAACTGGCCGGTATTACCGACATCGAAGAGCAGTGTCGGAAAAGCGGCGCAAAATATATATCCTCCAAAAAAGCCGTAATCCTCGACCATTTAAACAGGTCTTATAAAATCGGCTTCCCCGACGGCGAGGTAACACTCGCCGATAGCGAGGAAGCCATCCCTATTCGGGACAAAATCCTGCTCCTGGACTATTTCACGCGCGCCCGGGGCACTCCTTCGTCCGGCAAGACGATAACCTACAAGGAACTGCATGACGGTATTAACTACTTTCCCACGTTTTCCAAGAGAACCATTCAACCTCTGGTCACGTTCTTCGGGGATAAACCCGAGCAACTGCTGAAAACTGCCGAAATTCTGGGCGGGCATAAGGCCAGTTACGGTGACGTGGCCGTGACCATCGATGCCTTTCCCCGCGTACCGGTAACTCTTGTCCTGTGGCGGGGTGATGCAGAATTTTCTACCGAAGGAAGTATTTTATTCGACAGCACTATTGCCGACTATCTTACCAATGACGACATACACACGCTCTGCGAAAACATTGCCTGGAGACTGGTCAGGCTTCTGAAGACTGGAGGTGATACCCCTGGCAAAAGATAATTTGACCAAAGCGGACGTTCAGGATAAATTGAAGGAGATTTTCTCGCATTACCAGGGCGATAAGCAGGAGCTTATTCCCATCCTGCAGGAAACTCAGGAGAACTTCCGCTATGTTCCCGCGGCTGCCATGCGGGAAATCGCCAGGTTTTTACGCATGCCGGAAAGCACCATCTATGGAGTCAGCACCTTCTATGCCCAGTTTAAACTGACGCCTCTGGGTAAAAAGCTAATCCGGGTCTGCCGCGGCACGGCCTGTCACGTGCGCGGCGCCTCCAAGGTCCTGGCCGAAGTAGAGAAACAGCTCGGCATTAAGGCCGGCCAGACCAGCGACGACCTGGAATATACCCTAGAGACCGTAGCCTGTATCGGTGCCTGCGCCCTGGCTCCGACGATGACGATAGACAACGAGACCTATGGCAAGATGACAACGAAGAAAGTTGCGGAGGTTTTAGGTGACACGAGCAAAGCCGAGTAACGGTAATAAGGAGCGCACGATATATGTTTGCCAGGGAACGGGCTGCATCTCCGGTAAGTCCTTTGAAATTACCGAAGCCCTGAAAAAAGCGGTAAAGGAGCAGGGTTTACAGGGAGTTAATATAGACTTCACCGGCTGTCATGGCTTCTGCGAGCAGGGGCCCGTGGCCATCGTCGAGCCGGAAGGCATCTTTTATGCTCACGTCACCGTCGCCGATGTCCCGGAAATCGTCGAGTCTCACCTCCGGGACGGTAAACCAGTCGAGCGGCTCTTCTATAAAGACCCCGTTAGCGGCGAGGCCATACCGTACCACAAAGACATAAAATTTTACAGCATGCAGCAGCGCATCGTCCTGCGCAACTGCGGGCGACTTAACCCCGAAAGAATCGAGGACTATATGGCCGTCGGCGGCTATGAGTCCCTGAAAAAAGTATTAAAAGAAATAACCCCGGAGCAGGTCATCGACGAAGTCAAGCGCTCCGGCCTGCGGGGACGCGGCGGCGCCGGTTTCCCCACCGGTACCAAGTGGGAGTTCTGCCATAATGCCGTCGGCGACCAGAAATATATGATATGCAACGCCGATGAAGGCGACCCCGGTGCGTTTATGGACCGCAGCACCATGGAAGGCGACCCCCACACCGTCATTGAAGGCATGACCATCGCCGCCTATGCCATCGGTGCCTCAGAAGGCTATATCTACATCCGGGCGGAATACCCGCTGGCCGTGAAACGTGTCCGACTGGCCATCCAGCAGGCCGAGGAAAAAGGATTTCTCGGCGATAAGATACAGGGCTCCGACTTCAGTTTGCACATTCACGTCAAGGAAGGCGCCGGTGCCTTTGTCTGCGGGGAGGAGACGGCGCTGCTGGCCTCCATCGAGGGCAAGCGCGGCATGCCCCGCCCCCGTCCCCCCTTCCCGGCCAACTCGGGGTTATGGGGCAAACCGACCACTATCAATAACGTGAAATCACTGGCCACCGTGCCGGTAATAATTGACAAGGGCACCGAATGGTACGCCAGCACCGGCACCGAGAAAAGTAAAGGGACATGCGTCTTTGCCCTGACCGGCAAGATCGCCAACAGCGGCCTCATCGAAGTCCCCATGGGTATCCCCCTCCGCAAAATCATCTATGAAATCGGTGGCGGTATCCCCGGCAATAAGAAATTCAAGGCGGTCCAGACCGGCGGGCCCTCCGGCGGCTGCCTGCCGGAAAGCTTTCTGGACCAGTCGGTCGACTACGAGTCGCTGGCGGCTGCCGGCTCCATGATGGGGTCGGGCGGTATGGTCGTCATGGACGAAGAGACCTGCATGGTTGATGTCGCCCGCTATTTCCTCTCCTTCACGCAGGCGGAGTCGTGCGGCAAGTGCGTCCCGTGCCGCATAGGCACGAAGCAGATGCTCGATATCCTGGAAAGAATCTGCCAGGGTGAGGGCAGACCGGAAGACATTCCCCTGCTCCAGCAGCTGGGCGAGCAGATTAAAGCCGGGTCTCTCTGCGGACTGGGGCAGACGGCCCCCAACCCCGTCCTGACCACTCTCCGCTATTTCCGCGACGAATATGAAGCCCACATCAACGAGAAGCGGTGTCCCGCTTTATCCTGTACGAAGTTGATTTCATTTTACATTCTTCCGGACAAGTGCCAGGGCTGCGGCATCTGCGCGCGCGAGTGCCCGACGGAATGTATAGCCGGGGGAAAGAGAATGGTGCACGTCATCGACCAGGAAAAATGCGTCAGGTGCGGTACATGCCTCGAAGTCTGTCCGGAAAGATTCAGCGCCATCATCAAGGTCTCCGCGGAAGAGGTTGATGTCCCCAGCGAGCCAATACCCGTAAAAGAAAAGCCGAAAGCCGCCGCAGCATAAAAACAATTGTAAGTAAAATACGGGAGTTGTTCAATAAAGGTACTGTCATTGCGAGGAGCGTTAGCGACGAAGCAATCTCGGCTACGGTCATAGGGATTGCTTCGCTTCGCTCGCAATGACATATTACAATATATTAAAGAATCTAAAATGGATAAAATTACGCTGACCATCAACGGGCAGGAGGTCAAAGCTACCAGGGGGATGACCGTACTCGAAGCTGCGCAGTCGGCGGATATTTACGTACCCACCCTCTGCCATTACCCCGACCTCGAGCCGTACGGTGGCTGCCGACTCTGCATCGTGGAGATTGAAAAGATGCGCGGACTGCCCACCGCCTGCACCACGCCCGCCACCGACGGAATGGTCGTCACCACGGAGTCGTCCGCCATCCAGCAAGTACGGCAGACCTCGCTGGAACTGATACTCAGCACCCACCCCTGCGACTGCCTGGAGTGTCACCGCCGGGAGCGTTGCGGTCCCTACGATATCTGCCTGCGGCATGTCGCCGTTACCGACCGCTGTGTCGTCTGCCCGGCCAACGATAACTGCGAGTTGCAGCAGGTCGCCGACTATATCGGCGTCCACGAATTGCGTATTCCCAGGGATACCATGCCGCGCACCATTGACACCAGCAATCCATTCTTTGACCTCGACCGCAACCGGTGCATTCTCTGCGCCCGCTGCGTGCGTGCCTGCCAGGAGATAACCGGCGTCGGCGCTATTGATATGGCCTACCGCGGCTACGGCATGAAGGTAGCCACCTTCGGCGATATGCCCCTGATGGACTCGATTTGCCGTTCCTGCGGCGAGTGCATGGTGCGCTGTCCGGTGGGCGCCATAACGCCTAAAGATACCGTACTTCCAGAACGGGAAGTGAAGACCGTCTGCACTTACTGCGGCATCGGCTGCTCGATGTACCTGGGCGTTAAGGACGATAAGGTAATCAGCGTCCGCGGCGACGAACAGGGCCCGGCCAATCAGGGTCGACTCTGCGTGAAAGGCCGTTTCGGCATCGCCGAGTTCGTCAATCACCGTGAACGGCTGACCACGCCGCTCATCAGAAAGAATGGACGTCTTGTCAAAGCCTCCTGGGATGAAGCGCTGGACTTCATCGCCGGTAAACTGGGGAAATACCGCGGCGACGAAGTGGCGGTAATTTCCTCGGCCAAGAGCACCAACGAGGACAACTATGTCATGCAGAAGCTGGCCCGGGCGGTGCTGGGCACCAACAACGTGGACCACTGTGCCCGCCTCTGACATGCCCCCACCGTGGCCGGTCTGGTCACAACCTTCGGGAGCGGGGCCTCGACCAACTCCATCAAAGATATGAGTGATGCCAGGTGTATCCTGGCCATCGGCACCAATACCACCGAGGCTCACCCTATCATCGGCATGAACATGCGCAAGGCCGTGCGCGAGGGCACCAGACTTATCGTCGCCAATCCCCTGGAAATTCCTCTGGTACGCGACGCCGATATCTGGCTGCAACACCGTTCCGGCACCGATGTCGTCCTGCTGATGGGAATGATGAAAGTAATCGTTGACGAAGACCTGATGGACACCGCGTTCATCGAGGAAAGGTGCGAGAACTACGATTTCTTCAAGGACTCGCTCAAGAATTACCCCCTCAGTCTCGTCGAGAACATCACCGGCGTGCCCGGCGAAAAGGTGGCCGAAGCCGCCCGCCTTTACGCCACCAATAGCCCGGCGGCCATCTTCTACACGATGGGTATCACCCAGCATACCCACGGCACGGATAATGTCATCGCCGTCGCCAACCTGGCCATGCTTACCGGCAATGTCGGCAAGCCCGGCTCCGGCGTTAATCCACTGCGGGGACAGAATAATGTGCAGGGGGCCTGCGACGTGGGGGCTCTGCCCAATGTCTATCCCGGTTATCAGCCCGTTAATAATGAAGACATCAAGGAGAAATTCGAGTCTGCCTGGGGTGCCCGCCTTAATCCGACCCCGGGTAAAACGCTCACCGAGATTATGCCCCTGGCCCATGAAGGCAAGATTAAGGCCATGTACCTCATGGGCGAGAATCCCTCCCTGAGCGACCCCGACTCCACTCATGTCCGCGAGGCGCTGCGGAGACTGGATTTGTTCGTGGTTCAGGATATCTTCCTCTCGGAGACCGCCCAACTGGCTGATGTCGTCCTGCCGGCTACCAGCTTCGCCGAGAAGGACGGCACCTTCACCAATACCGAGCGCCGCGTACAGAGAGTTAGAAAAGCTATAGAACCGGTAGGCGACAGCCGTCCCGACTGGTGGATAACCTGCCAGATTGCGCGTCGCATGGGGGCCAGTGGCTTTGATTTTGAACACCCCTCCCAGATTATGGAAGAGATTGCCAGTGTCACCCCGAGCTACGGAGGCATCAACTACAGTCGGCTGGAAAAGGAAGGCCTGCAGTGGCCCTGCCCTACCGAGGAACACCCGGGTACGGCTATACTCCACACCGAGCTATTCTCAAGGGGCAAGGGGCATTTTGTCCCGCTGGAGTACCGACCCGCTGCCGAGCTCCCCGACGATGAGTACCCGCTGGTCTTAACCACCGACCGCAGCCTGTTCCAGTTTCATACCGGCACGATGACACGGAAAGTCAGGGGCCTCAATACCTTCCTTAGTGAAGAACTGGTGGCCATAAACCCCGGGGATGCCGAAGCTCTGGGTATTGATGACGGCGATAAGATACAGGTGATTTCACGGCGCGGCGAAGTTACCGCTAAAGCCGGAGTGACGGAGTCCACGCCGCCCGGAACCATCGCTATGACCTTCCACTTCGCGGAAACACCGACCAACGAGCTGACCAATCCCGCCCTCGACCCCGTGTCGAAAATACCGGAGTTCAAGGTAGCCGCGGTGAGGGTTCAAAAAATAGGGCGGGTGGCCGCTAAGACGGCCTAAAAGAAGACCTATATCTCCAGTTTACTAAAGAACTCGTCTATTATGTCACTGTGTATACTGAATTTAGTTTTTAGTATTGCCTTTAACTCGTTAAGTTCAGGCTCCTGTAGCATTCTATCCACTTCAAAAACCCTTTTTCCGAGCTGCCTGGCATACTTATCTACTACTGTCGGATATTTGATATTATGTGCCTGTGCCACTCTTTTTGTTGCTTCTATCCGATCTTCCTCGTGTTTCACCAGATAGACCATCTCAAATATTTGGCTCAAACCATCAGGTATGCCTTTTGGAAAACTGGGGAGTGCCATACCAGATTTCACACCAATAGCCATAGTTGTCCCCTGTCTTAGCAGAAGTCTCCTCAGTACCGAGTTTTCGTCTTTGTCAACAAATGGCACAGCTTTACTCTCTAGAAACCGATATACTTCTTCATCTACCTCAATCTTGTACATCTTCATTAGTCCCCTCCTTATATATCTAATAATACAAAATTGTACTTATTGTATCATTAGTAATGTTAGTTGTCAAGGGGTTTTAGGTGTTATATGATAAATAATTTCAAAAATGACTGAGCACAATTTTCTGACATTCAGTATTCAAGATGCCTTGCTCAACGATGAACCTGTTATCACTAGCAGGCTGTCCGAAAATTGTCATTCCCGCGAAGGCGGGAATCCAGTCAATCCACCCCACCTGGATTCCGTATCAAGTACGAAATGACATTCCAGAGGGTCTTTGTATTTTTACTCCTCTTCCTGTAAGAGCCTCTGCGCCGTGATAGCCGCAATGGCGCCATCGCCGACCGCCGTGACGACCTGCCGGGGCGAGCCGCTCCTGATATCGCCCGCCGCCAGGATGTAAGGGACTTCCGCCTCCATTCTCTCGTTGACGATAATTTGACCGTGGTCGTCCAGCGGAACAATGCCCTCCAGATAGTCCGTATTGGGCTCCAGGCCGATATGCACCAGGACGCCGTCCACTTTCAACGTTTCTTTCTTACCCGCCTCACCCGCCAGTTCTATCGCCTCGACCTTATCTTTACCG
>DAOVRI010000022.1 GCA_030628245.1 Dehalococcoidales bacterium | reverse complement strand
GATTTATAAGCGCTTCCGGTGAAAGGGGGCCCAAAATGGAAAAGAAAACCACGATTCTGATTATAGATGATGACCTTGATTTCATAGAAGCTTTGGAAAAAACTCTGGTAAATGAAGCCTACGCTGTAGTCACCGCCTATGACCGTGAGCAGGCAGAGAAAATGGTACGCACCCATGAACCTGATATGATTGTCCTGGGCACCATCATGCCCCGCGGGGATGCTTTCCTGTTCCACAAGTGGATGAAGCAGACCCTGGGGTTCAGCAACCTGCCCATTATGGTTATCAATGCCCCGCCGGAAAAACAGTTGCTCAAGGGCTGGAGGATGGATGAGGGGATGCAGTGTGACGCCGAGGACTTCCTGGCCAAGCCTGTCGAGCCGGTGGCGCTGATACCCCGTATCCAGAAATTGCTGGACAGGGCGACGAAGAAGATAAGGGTGTTGATTGTGGACGACCACGCCGTTGTCAGGGACGGCATCAGGTCCGTACTTAACCTGCAGCGGGATATGCAGGTGGTTGGCGAGGCGGTTAACGGCATGGAAGCGCTGGAAAAGACCAGGGAACTCATGCCTGACGTGGTCGTTATGGATATTGTCATGCCGGTGATGAACGGCCTGGACGCCGCCAAAGAGATATGCCAGAAATACAAGACGGCCAAGGTGTTGATGCTGACACAGTATGATGATGAAGAGAACGTTCTGGCCAGCCGCGAGGCGGGAGCCGTGGGCTTCATTCCCAAAGCGGCCGCCAGTTCCCGACTTTTAACCGGGATACGGTCGGTAGCCCGGGGCGACCAGTCATGGATAGAATCGCTCCAGCCAAAGCAATAGAGCCAGTGGAGTGTGTGAGTGGAAGCAGTTACCATTACGTTAAACGGGGTAGAGGTTAGTGGTTACGCCGGAACGACGATTCTGGACCTGGCACGAGAGTCCGGTGTTTATATACCCACTCTCTGTTATGACCCTAACCTCGCCTCGACGGGCGCCTGCCGACTCTGCCTGGTAGAGGACGAGCGTTCCGGTGCTTTACACGCTTCCTGTGTTACCCCCATCGCGCCGGGAATGACCGTCAACACTAACTCGCCGAGGGTTGTGGAACACCGCAAGAAAATCCTCGAGCTCATGCTGGCCAGTCACCCCGATATCTGCCTTGTCTGCGACAAGGGCAACCGCTGTCAGTTGCGTAAGCTGGCCGCGGAGATGGGTATCGGGCTCGTTACATTACAGAGAATCCCCCAGAATGATGTCATCGAGGAGGTCAATCCCTTTATCGAGCGTGACCTCTCCAAGTGTATCATGTGCGGCAAGTGCATCAGGGTCGACCAGGAACTGGTCGTGGAGGGGGCCATCGACTATATGGACCGCGGCACCATGGCTAAACCGGCGACGCTGAACGATATGCCGCTGGAGAAATCCGAATGCACCTTCTGCGGGGCCTGTGTGGCTATCTGCCCCACCGGGGCCCTCATGGAGAAGGACAGGATATACACCGGCACCGCGACCAACGTGGTCACCACGGTGTGCCCTTATTGCGGCTGTGGCTGTACCATCTGTCTGGGTATTAAAGACGGTAAAATAATCGAAGCCAGGCCGGCCGTTGATAGTCCGGTGAACCGGGGGGCTCTCTGTGTCCGCGGGAATTACGGGTACGATTTTATTAACAGTCCGCAGAGATTACGCCAGCCACTGATTAAGGTGGACGGCGAGCTTCAGGAGGCGACCTGGGAAGAGGCGCTGGCACGGGTAGCCGACGGCTTCGGGCGAATTAAAAATGAAAATAAGGCTGACGCCCTGGCTGTCTTCGGCTCATCCAAGTGCACCAATGAAGAGAACTATCTGCTCCAGAGGTTTGCCCGGGGTGTTCTGGGCACGAACAATATTGACAACGGCAGCCGACTTTACAGCGCGGCGAGTCGTACCGGTCTGGGAGCTTCCATCGGCTATGCCGGTACGACGGGTTCGCTCGATGCTCTGGAGAGGTCGAAGGTTATCATGGTCATCGGCGCCAACCCCGAAATTTCGGCGCCGGTGGTGGCCTATGCCATCAAGCGGGCGGTGAGGTTCAAGGGGGCGGAACTCATTGTCATCGACCCCCGTGATACCCCGCTGACTCAATTCGCCAGCCTCTGGCTCAGGCCCGGAGTGGGTACCGACGTGGCTCTACTCAACGGTCTGGCCAGGGTAATCATCGACGAAAAGAGGCTCGATGTTGAGTTCGTTACCCGCATGACGGATAACTACGCCGGCTGGGCGAAGAGTCTGCAAAATTATACCCCCGGCCACGTGGAAAAGGTGACCGGTATTTCTAAGAAAAATTTACAGGCGGCGGCTCGCCTCCTGGCCGGGGCCGAAGAAGCCTCCATTGTTTACGGTAACGGGATTACTCAACATGTCACCGGAACCGGCGCCGTCGCCGCCATTGCCAATCTGGCCATGCTCACCGGAAATACCGGAAGGCGCGGCGGAATTTTCGCTTTGCAGCGGGAAAACAACGCCCACGGGGCCTGCGACATGGGGGCCCTGCCCGGTTTCCTCGCCGGTTACCAGAGCGTCGATGATGCTCAAAACAGGCAGAGGTTCGAGGAACGCTGGGGGTGCTCGCTACCAGCCGAAGCCGGACTATCGGCTCTGGAAATGATGGAGGCGGCCAGGGAAGGAAAGGTTAAGGGGATGCTCATCATGGGAGAAAACCCGGTAGCCAGCTTCCCGCAGCCGGCTCTGGTCAAGAAAGCCCTGTCTTCCCTCGACTTTCTGGTGGTCACGGATATGTTCCCCACGGAGACGGTAAAGTTCGCCTCGGTGGTTCTACCGGCGGCCAGCTTCGCCGAAAAAGAGGGGACGTTTACCAACTTCGAGGGGAGGGTCCAGCGACTCCATCAGGCCCTCGAACCTGTCGGCGACAGCCTGCCGGACGTGGAGGTACTGTTTCGACTGGCCGAGATAATGGGTTCCCCGATGCCCTACGCTTCTCATCAGGAGGTCATGGAGGAAATCGAAGAGATGGTCCCCTTCTATCGTCACGTTGCCTACGCCGATACCGATTCGATGGGTATGGACTGGGGCGATGTTGAAAGCAATAGCCTGGGAACCAGGCGTCTCCATAAGGGCCTGTTCCCCAGCGGATTCGGGCGGTTCTCTCCCGTGGAATATACACCTCCGGTAGATGTGTCCACAGACGGGTATCCTTTCACCCTGATGGTCGGCTCCAGCCGGTACCACTTCGGCGCCGGCTCACGGAGCTCACGGTCGTTCCGGTTGAGTCGGTTCTCCCCCACGGCTTTCCTGGAAATCAACGGTGTTGATGCCGCCGACCTGGGCATCGGTGACAGCGATACCGTGAAGGTTACCTCGGCGCAGGGAGAGCTTTCAACAACCGCTAAGGTCAGTAAAACGCTGCCTCAAGGCCTGCTCTTTATGCCGATATCTTTCCCGGATAGTCCCGTATATGAGCTATTTAATACCGTTCTGGACCCTCAAGCTAAGGCCCCGGCGCTCAAGTCGTGTGCCGTGAGGCTGGAAAGGACTGCCGGTGATGGCTAAACAAAAGAAGGCGCCCAGGGTCAACCTGAAGCAGATAGAGAAAATCATCACCGGCTACCGGGGGCAGAAATGGCCGCTGATACCCATGGTCGAGGAGATTCAGGAGAAGGTCGGCTATATTCCCCCCGAAAGCATACCCGTTATCGCCGGTGCCCTGGGTCTGTTCCCGAGTCAGGTACAGGCGGTAATTACGTTTTATGAGCAGCTTTATACCGAGCCCCGGGGTAAGAATATCGTCAGGGTCTGCCGGGGTACCGCCTGTCACGTACGCGGCGGAAAAACTATCCTGAAACTGGTCAAGCGACACCTCGGTGTTGACGAGGGAGAAACTACCGATGACATGGAATATACTCTGGAAACGGTCGCCTGTATCGGTGTCTGTGCGCTGGCGCCGAATATTATGATTAATAAAGACGCCTACGGCAATATGAATCCGAAGAAAGTAGCCCGATTATTTGAAAGGAGCGGGAAGGAGTAACATGCCGCGAAAGCGCAAGGTATTTGTCTGCCGGGGTACCGGGTGCGTCTCGGGTGGCGGCGACGCTGTCTATGAGGCTCTCAGGGCGGAACTGAAAAAACAGGGTGTGACGGGAGCCGAGATTGACTTTACTGGCTGCCACGGCTTCTGCCAGCAGGGACCCAATGTCGTCGTGGAACCAGACGGCATCTTCTATACCCATGTGGATGCAGATGATGCGGCTGATATCGTGGCTTCGCACCTCCGCGACGGCCAGCCGGTCGAACGCCTTTTCTATCACGACCCGGTAACCGGTGAAGCAATACCGAAATACTCGGATATTAAATTCTACCAGGGGCAGGAACGTGTTGTCCTGCGTAACTGCGGGCACATCAACCCCGAGCGTATCAGCGATTATATCGAACGGGGAGGGTATCAGTCACTCAAGAAAGCCGTCTTCATGATGACGCCGGAAGAGGTTATCGACCTGATAAAGCGTTCCGGTCTGCGTGGCCGGGGTGGGGCGGGCTTTCCCACCGGCACCAAGTGGGAGTTCTGCCGTAAAGCCCCCGGCGACCAGAAGTACATGATTTGCAATGCCGACGAAGGCGACCCCGGTGCCTTTATGGACCGCTCTATTTTGGAGGCCGACCCGCACGCTATTCTTGAGGGGCTGGCCATTGCGGCTTATGCCATCGGCGCCAGCGAGGGTTATATTTATGTCCGCGCCGAGTACCCGCTGGCGGTAGAACGCCTGCGCCGGGCGCTGGAACAGGCGCAGGAGAAGGGTTTTCTGGGGAAAGGTATCCTCGACTCCGATTTTAACTTTACGGTGCATATTATGGAAGGCGCCGGCGCTTTCGTCTGCGGGGAGGAGACGGCGCTGATAGCTTCTATTGAAAGTCGACGCGGCATGCCCCGTCCCCGTCCACCTTTCCCGGCCAATTCCGGCCTGGATGGCAAACCGACCATCATCAATAATGTCAAGACGCTGGCCACCGTGCCGGTCATTATCGAAAAAGGGGCCGACTGGTTTGCCGGTATCGGCACCGAGAAGAGCCAGGGCACGGCCGTGTTCGCTCTTACCGGTAAAATTGCCAATAGCGGGCTGGTCGAGGTGCCTATGGGCACGCCGTTATCCCATATCGTCTATAAAGTAGGAGGTGGTATCCCGCGGGGGCGCCGACTCAAGGCGGTGCAGACGGGCGGCCCTTCCGGGGGCTGCATTCCCGCCCGCTTTATCGAAACGCCCATCGAGTACGAAACGCTGGCCAGCCTGGGGTCGATTATGGGCTCCGGCGGCATGGTGGTCATGGACGAAACTACCTGCATGGTGGAAATAGCCCGTTACTTCCTCAGTTTTACCCAGTCAGAGTCCTGCGGTAAGTGCACGCCGTGCCGGCTGGGCACCCGGCAGATGCTGGAGATACTGACCAGGATAACCGAGGGCAAGGGGCGCGACGAAGATATTGACACCCTGCTTTCTATCGCTAAAACCGTTAAAGAGTGCTCCCTCTGCGGCCTGGGGCAGACGGCTCCCAACCCGGTCATTTCCACCATCAACTACTTCCGTGACGAGTACGAGGCGCACATCAGGGAGAAGAAATGCCCGGCGGCGGTCTGCGAAGCCCTGATGATATCGCCGTGCCAGCATACCTGCCCCGCGGGTATCAATATCCCCAAATATGTAGCCCATATCGCCGAGGGTGAATATCTGGAATCCATCGAGACCATCAGGGAACGCAATCCTTTCGCTGCCGTGTGCGGTCGTATCTGCCACCATCCCTGCGAGGGCCGGTGCCGCCGCGGTGAGCTGGACGAACCCGTAGCCATCAGGTCGCTGAAGCGTTTCGCCGCCGACTGGTATGCGGAGCATGGCTCCGAGCTCGGGGAAGTTGAGCCTTTCCCCATAACAAAGAAGGAGAAGATAGCCGTGGTAGGGGCGGGACCTACCGGCCTGGCCTGTGCCTATTTTCTGGCGCAGTCGGGCTACCCGGTGACGGTCTTCGAAGCCCTTCCCGTAGGCGGTGGTATGCTTTCGGTAGCCATACCGGAATTCCGCCTGCCGTATGCCGCTATCCAGCAGGATATCGACTATATCGTGAAGCGGGGGGTAGAAATTAAGTATGATACTCCTATCAATACCAATTTTACCGTGGAGAATTTGAAAAACGACGGCTTTGCTTCCGTCTTCGTTGCGGCCGGTGCCCAGCGGAGCCAGCGCCTGGGCATACCTGGAGAAATTGAGGATATCGAAGGACTTTACTACGGGTTGAGGTTTCTCCGGGATGTCAGGCTGGGCAGGGAGGTAAAGGTGGGCAAACGGGTGGCTGTCATCGGGGGTGGTAACGTAGCCCTGGACGCCGCCCGGACTTCCCTGCGTCTCGGTGCCGATGAGACAAACATCTATTACCGCCGGTCGCGCGACGAGATGCCGGTGTCCGAAGTTGAATACGAAGAGGCCATTGCCGAGGGCGTTAAGATTAATTTCCTCGCCAGCCCGACCCGGGTAACCAGCGACAACTGGAAGGTCGCGGGGCTGCAATGTACCCGCATGGAGCTGGGAGAACCCGATGACAGCGGACGGCGCCGCCCCGTCCCTATTACCGGCTCGGAGTTCACCGCCGAAGCGGATACGGTTATTGCCGCCGTCGGGCAGGCACCCGACCTTTCGTTCCTGCCTCAGGATAGTGCGCTGGAGCGCACCAGGTGGGAAACGCTGGTGGTCGATAGTAATTCTCTGGCGACCAATGTCCCCGGTGTCTTTGCCGGCGGCGACTTCGTGACCGGGCCGGGTATGGTCGTCGAGGCTATCGCCGCCGGGAGAAGGGGGGCTATCGCTATCGACAAGTACCTCAGGGGCGACGATTCGCGGGTCGAGATATACGACCGCAAAGCTAAGGTGGTTGAAGGGGCCGCCGCTCCGGAGCTCGATGAGACATGGGAGTTAAAACCTAGGTCGGAAGTGAAGACGCTCCCGTTGCCGGAAAGGAGAGCCAGCTTTACGGAAATAGAGCTCGGCTTCACCGAGGATGTAGCCAGGCGTGAGGCGAAGCGGTGCCTGAGGTGCGACCTTGAAAGCTAGGAGGGATTTGTTATGAAATCGATAACCAAACAGAAATCAATAGAAGACATACAGGAAGGCCTTAAGGGCCTGGATAGAATATTCGTGGTCGGCTGCGGCACCTGCACCACCATGACCAAGACCGGTGGTATTGAGCAGGTCGAGGAGATGAAGGAGCGCCTTCAGGAAATGGGCAAACGCGTTACCGGCTCGACGGTTATTCCCACTGCCTGTGATGACATGACCGAGGTGGCCATGAAGGAGAACGAGCAGTTCATTCGCAGCGCCGACGCTATTCTATCGATGAGCTGCGCCCTGGGCGTGCACCGGATGAACCTGTATATCAACAAACCGGTGATTCCGGCCGTGGATACCCTGTTCATTGCCGTGGAAGAGACCCCCGGCTACTTCCGTGAGGCCTGCGCCCAGTGCGGCCAGTGTCTTCTCGGGCAGACGGCCGGCATCTGTCCGCTTACCGCCTGCCACAAGGGACTGGTTAACGGGCCCTGCGGCGGCACCAATAACGGCAAGTGCGAGGTCGATAAAGATAAGGACTGTGCCTGGACTCTCATCTATAATCGCTTGAAAGAGCAGGGCAGGCTTGACCTGATGCGACAGTACCAGCCGCCACGCAATCACCACATCGTCCCTAAACCGAGAGCCGTCAAAATTACTTAGTGAGGTAAGGATGTTAGCATTATATTTTAAAAAAGTCTTTGACTCAGAAGGCCACAGGATTTATTGAGGGGGTAAGGATAATGGTATCGCGTTTCAAAGAAGCCCTTGACTCCGGTAAGTTTGTGATTACCAGCGAGGTCGCTCCGCCCAAGGGAACGAACCTGGAAAAGTTCCTGCACCATATCGACCTTCTCAAGGACAGGGTGGATGCGATTAATATTACCGACCACCAGAGCTCCGTGATGCGCTTCCCCTCGCTGGGCGGCGCTCTGGCTGTCGTTGAGAAGGGCGGTGAGGCCATCATGCAGATGACCTGCCGCGACCGCAATCGCATGGCTCTGGAGGCCGACCTCCTCTTCGCTTACACTCGCGGCATCAGGAACGTCCTCTGTCTCACCGGCGATGCCGTGCCGGTGGGCGACCATAAAGAGGCCATGGGTGTCTTCGACCTCGATTCCCTGCAGCTTCTAAAAACAATCCACCAGATGATGGACGGGCAGGACCTGGGGGGCAATAATCTGGATGGGGCCGTGGAGTTTTGTGCCGGGGCTATCGTTACCCCCGAGGCGCAGCCCATCGAACCGCAGTTGATTAAATTCGAAAAGAAGGTCGAGGTCGGCGCCGAGTTTTTCCAGACCCAGGCTATTTACGACCTGGACAATTTCACGAAGTTCATGGATTACGCCCGTAAGTTTAAGACCCCAATACTGGCCGGTATCGTCCTGCTTTCATCGGCCAGGATGGCCAGGTACATGACAGAAAACGTCCCCGGCATCTTCGTTCCCCAGGACCTGATTGACGAACTAACCGGGGTGCCCAAGGAAGAGATGCTGGCCAAAGGGATTGAGATTGCCGGACGTACCATTGCCGCCTTGAAGAAAGACGCCATCTGCGGCGGCGTCCATATCATGGCCATCGGCAGGGAGGAAGCAGTCCCCGATATTATGGCCGCCGCGGGACTTTAGACCCCGGCTACAGCGACAGAAAAGTATTGTATGCCTCTGACCCTGTTGTTCTGGCCTTTTCGTGTTGACATTCACCTGTCTTTTTATTTACCCTCTTACCATAGATAAAATGTGGGCTGATATAGTTTTGGTACTTGGTTCCTATATTTTCGGTTCCATACCGCACCTGCCTCTTCTGGCGAAGCTCCGCCGTGTGGACCTGGAGGGGGATTTTCACGAGAATCTCTGGTATCGGGCGGGTAGAGTCATTGGTGTTATGGGAGTGCTGGGGGAATTTGCCAAAGGAGTCCTGCCCGTGCTCGTAGCTAAAAACCTCGATTTCGGTCTGGCTACTATTGCCATTGCCGGATTGGCCGCTGTCTGCGGCCAGATGTGGCCGGTATTTTCAAGGTTCGATGGAGAAAAGGGCAACAGTATCGCCATGGCTGTGGTCATAACATTAACTCCCGTACCCGGCCTCGTGGCGGCTATTATCATCATTATCGCTCTAATTATCAGGACCGCCCCCCGCTTGATAGCTAAATCCGGAAAATCAGGTGACAAGTCCATCGTCGGTGGCCCTTACAGTCGGAGTCTGCCGGTGGGAATGTTTATCTCCTTTCTGATATTACCGTTTGTCAGCTGGTACTTCGGGGAACCGGCGGAAATAATCTGGTGCTGCGCCACCCTGTATGTACTGATTATGATAAGAAGGCTTACCGCCGGATTGAGTGAAGACTTGAAAGCGAGCCGGGATATCGGGAGTATCCTGCTGAGGCGCTTGCTGTTTGACCGTGCCACGGTCCAGTGGCGACGGTAAGTACGGCGGCAGGGTATAAGTGGTTAAAAGGATATTAATAATGCTCGAGGGAGGGTAGGTAAATTCTATCCTCCCCCGATTGCCGGAATAGTTGAAGCGGAGAAAATGATTTATTCTTTGCCGTGATACTTGAAGGAGACTCTCACCTTAGCCCGGTAGCTGATGACCTTGCCGTCATCGATTTGCATATCCAGCTCCTCGATTTCGGCAATCCGCAGGTCCTTAAGTGTCTTGGACGCCATTTCGACGGCATTGGTGGCCGCCTTCTGCCAGGATTCGGTACTGCTACCGACCAGTGTGATTATCTTGTAGACGCTATTTGGCATGGCTCCCTCCTCCTAAGAATGATTAATTATTATATACCTCTTATTCATTAAAATCAATTTTGTTAAAAACAATATTACCGTTAGATACTCCATTGTGCGTATGCGCAGACCCCAACCTGGAGCCGGCGATGCCCCTGTAATATTGCGCAACCAATCTCTGAATTTGCATTTATTTACAAATTTGCGTATAGTTACAGAGGATATTGTACTCAACCCTGTTCAGGAGGTGTGATATGCTGGATGAACTCGGTCAGAAAATAATCAGGGAACTGCAGGAAGACGCCAGGCAGAGTTTCCGGGAAATCGGCCGGAAGCTGGAAGTATCGGAAGGGACCGTGCGTAATAGAGTCAGGGGCCTGGTGAAAAGCAATACGATGAAGATAAGCGCCATACCCAATCCCGAGCAGCTGGGGCTCAATTTCATGTGTGTCATGTGCATTGAAGTTAAAGTGGGTTCTGCCGAGCGCGTAGAGCATCTGCTGATAGAGAGCCCCAACGTTTATTACCTGTGCGGGTGTACCGGCACTTATGATATAATCGGGATTTTCGCTTTTCACACGCCTAAAGAGTTTGATGAGTTCGTCAAGGATGTTATCGCCAATATACCGGAAATCGTCCGGACGAGCACCTTTGTGGCCATGCATATTTCCCGGAGTCCCTGGGAACATAATCTGGACGTGGCCGCGCTCTGTCAGTTTTAAATATTCCACGATGCTGCGCATATAGAGATAATTTCTTGCTCTTTAAATGAGGTAACATCTTGTCGCAAAGAAAAAAATCTGGCCCTCGTATCTTCTTCGGATGGTGGTCCGTATTATACATCGGCATCATATCCGGCCTGGGTCACGGCTTCAATACCTACGGGATTTCAGTATTTTTCAAACCCATTGCCACCGAACTGGAACTGAACCGGGCTTTCACGTCTCTGGCGGCCGGAATCGGACGACTTGAAGGCGGCATCACTTCGCCGCTGGTAGGCTGGCTCTCGGATAAGTTCGGTCCGAGATGGATTGTTATTTTCGGCATCTGCATCGCCGGGGCCGGCATGATATTCATGAACTATATCACCGAGGTATGGCATTACTATGTCGCCTGGGGTGTCCTGATAGGACTTGGACTTAATATCGGCCTGACGGTCGCCTGTGACAAGTCGATTAACGACTGGTTTATACGCCGTAGGGGACTGGCGCAGGGTATTAAGTTCGGCGTTATCAGTATATTCGGCATCGTTGTTCTGCAAATAATTACTCCGCTCATAGATTTACAGGGCTGGCGTTTCACCTGTCTCCTCTGGGGTATCATCATGTTTGCCAGTGTCCCGTTTGCTTACATGTTGATAAAACCGCAGTGTCCGGAATACTACAACCTGCTCCCTGACGGGGCTGAGGTTAGCCTTAGCGGGGAAGAAGACAAAGGAGGAATAACTGAAAGGGGCGAAGGGTATGCCTCAAAGTTGGAGGAGAGGGAGTATACCTTCAAGCAGGCCTTTAAAACGAGTACTTACTGGCTGTTGATTATTGGTTTCAGCGCGCATAACTTTATCGCCGGCGGTTTCAACGTACATATTTTCCCCTTTTTAACCGACATGGGGATTGAAGAAGCCGTAGCCAGCGGTATGATGAGTATGATGATATTCTTTACCATCCCTGCCAGGTTTTTTGGCGGGCTTATAGCCGACCGTGTCCCTAAAAATCGCATCCAATTTCTTCTGCTCGGGGCGTTTCTGATGCAGGTCATCGGCATAAGTGTTTTCCTCTTGTTTCAGAATTTGCCGTCGGTTTACATATTGCTGGCATGTCATGGCATTAGCTCGGGGGCGGTAACGCCATTGGTTATCCTTATAATCGGCCGCTACTTCGGCAGGAAGGCTTTCGGCTCCATACTCGGCACCATGATAGCTTTCTTATCTCCCATGGGGCTTATCGCCCCGGTCTACTACGGCTGGGTGTTCGATACCACCGGAAGCTATAATATAGCCTTTATCACCGCGCTTGTGTTCGCCGCCCTGGCTACGCTATTGATGTTCTTCGTGCGCTCTCCTAAACCGCCTGTCGCTAAGACCATCGGCCAGACATGGTAGACATAACACGGCAGGTCTGTCCCGGACCTATTGTTTTCATACGTTAAATTGACAGCATGAGCGTATAAACGCTAATATTTTTACAGGGACTAATATGTTTATAGACCACGCAGAACTGGAGCGTAGAAGGAAAATCATCTTAAGACGCCGCAGGATTATCTGGCTGACTACGCTCGGCGTCATCCTCCTGGCAGTATTGTTTCTCAGTTTATATCAGTTCACCGACGTTATTTTCGGGATTTCTGAGGAAATAGAATCGTCACCGCAGCGCGGGGATTGGACCATGTTCCGCCGTGACCTGGCTCATACCGGTAGCATCAATCCGGGTGGTGACTTACCTCAGGGCACACTGAAATGGACTTTTTCTACGGGCGACGCCATCCATTCTTCACCCGCAGTAGTTGATGGAGTTGTCTACGTCGGTTCCAGGGATTACCATATTTATGCTCTTGATGCGACTACCGGTGAGAAACTCTGGTCATTCAAGGCGGGCAGCTGGGTAGACTCCTCACCCGTGGTTGTCAATGGTGTCGTGTATTGCGGGTCAAACGATGGCGAACTGTATGCGCTGGACGCCGTTACCGGTACCATGCTGTGGTCTTTCGGGGCAAAATACGCCGTAAGGTCATCTCCCGCAGTAGCTAACGGCGTGGTCTATTTTGGCTCTGACGATTACCATATTTATGCAGTTGATATCATGACCGGAACGGAACTATGGAATTTTAAGGCGGATAGTATCGTCGTGTCATCGCCGATTGTTATCGATGGCGTTGTCATTGTCGGCTCTGTGGACGGCTCCTGCTACGTCCTGAATGCTAAAAGCGGGCGGCTTCGTCTTAATTTTAACACGCACTCATCTGTCGTAACGTCTCCCGTAGTGAGTAATGGAGTCGCCTATTTCACCAATACCGGGGGTTGGGTGTATGCCATTGATTACCAGGCCAAGAACTGGCCTTTTGAAAACAAACTCAAAGTATTCTGGAAAGTGTTCTATATATACGGTGCGGCGCCGAGGCCTCCGGATGCTTCCGGCTTTATCTGGGTGCACTGGCTGGGGTGGGGGATAAGAACAAGCTCCTCTCCGGCGCTGGTGGACGACGTCATTTATCTGGGTGCCGCTTATAACCTGTTGGCCATGGAGGAAAGTACCCGCCAGGTGTTGTGGTCATTTGAGGCCCTGGATACGATGGTATCCTCGCCCGCGGTTACGGATTCGGCTGTCTATGCCGGCAGTCACGATGGACGCTTCTACGCCGTGAATAGAGCCAACGGCGATAGGCTCTGGGGCTACCTTACCGGAGGTAAAATTACCTCTTCCCCTGCCGTGGCTAACGGTATGGTGTATATCGGTTCACATGATGGCAAGCTATATGCCTTCGAATAGCCGGATTGAGAGTAAGAGAGAGATGGCGCGTTACCTGGAGTTTGTTCGATAATGTCATTCTCGGGTTTCAGCCTGAAGGCTTGACCCGAGAATCCAGATAACACCTCATCCCCTCCGCTGGATTCCAGCTTGCGCTGGAATGACAGAGTGGGAGTACTGGATTCCCGCCCCCGTATCAAGTACGGGGCAAGCTTCGCGGGAATGATATCGAAAAACTGCTGAACACTGTCAAGGAGGTTGCTACCATGAGTACCAGTTCATCTCCCCGAACGATTACCGAGCCGTCCCGGGAAACTAACGTCTACCATGAGGCTGATGTCGTCGTTGTCGGCGGTGGCCCGGGGGGTCACTCGGCGGCCGTAGCCGCCGCGCGTAACGGCGCCAGGACAATCCTTATCGAAAGATACGGGCATCTGGGAGGCATGGCCAGCGGTGGGCTGGTTAT
>DAOVRI010000077.1 GCA_030628245.1 Dehalococcoidales bacterium | reverse complement strand
GCCCGTAGCCTTGGAGGCCAGCGCCGAAGAGCGTGAAGTCCGGGGATTGATTTCAATAACCACCACGCGCCCGGTCTTGGGGTCATGGGCAAACTGGACGTTGGTGCCGCCGATTACCTTTATTGCCTCCACAATCCTGTACGAATAATCCTGCAGGCGTTTCTGCAGCTCCTGGCTGATGGTCAGCATAGGAGCCGTACAGTATGAGTCGCCGGTATGCACGCCCATAGCGTCAACGTTCTCAATAAAACAGACCGTTATCATCTGATTTTTGGCATCCCGCACAACCTCAAGTTCCAGCTCCTCCCAGCCCAGCACGGACTCTTCAACCAGCACCTGGCCGATAAGGCTGGCCGCCAGACCCCGACTGGCCACGGTACGCAATTCCTCGACGTTATAGACAAGACCACCGCCAGTACCACCCATGCAGTAAGCCGGACGTATCACTACCGGATAGCCTAGTTCTAAGGCCACCCTCTCAGCATCTTCAATGTTGTAAACAGCCTCGCTGCACGGAATCTCGATACCCAGTTGATTCATGGTCTCTTTGAAGGCAATCCTGTCTTCGCCGCGAATGATAGCGTCGACCTCAACACCGATTACCTGAATGTTGTATTTCTCCAGCACCCCGGCCTGCGCCAGCTCGGCACTGAGGTTGAGTCCTGTCTGGCCGCCGAGGTTCGGCAACAATGCGTCCGGCCTTTCTTTTTCGATAATTTTAGTCATAGTCTCAAGGTTAAGGGGTTCTATATAGGTAACATCGGCCATGCCGGGGTCGGTCATAATTGTAGCCGGATTGGAATTAACCAGAACGATTTTATATCCCAGGCTACGTAGCGCTTTGCAGGCCTGAGTGCCGGAATAATCGAATTCGCATGCCTGCCCGATAATGATGGGTCCGGAGCCGATAATCATTACCTTATCAATATTTTCTCTCTTGGGCATGTAGTTGTCTCCTTCGTCGAATCATTTAGATAACCAAGATTTACGCAAAAAGGGCTTAATTAAAAAGTAATTAATAGTATTTGGATGATTATAACATATATTAGGCCAGAATTAAGAGTGCTGCCTCTATCTAAAGGCACGACCTCTTTAAATCGCTTTTTCCGCCAGTTCGACGATATCGTATACCTTGAGGCTGCTGCCGCTTTCTTTAATGGCTTCGTTAAAGGTCTTCTCACACCAGGGGCAGGCGGAGACGATAGCTTCGGCACCGGTGGCCTCGGCTTCTTTAATCCTCTCCGCAGCCGTCCACATGGCAAACTCAGGATTGGACTCGTTCACGCCGCCTCCGGCGCCGCAGCACCAGGCATACTCCTTAATCCTGTCCATCTCCATGAGCCGGATACCGGATATGGCCTTGAGAACATCACGCGGCGGCTCGTAAACGCCATACGTGCCACGCCGGAGTACCTTCGGGGGGTCAAACCTGCGTTGAATACCCGGAACCCTCTTGCCTTTCCAGTGTATCCAGGGTTCTCCCAGCCTGCCGAGGTGGCACGGGTCGTGGTAGGTGACGTTCATTTTAATCTTTTTAGTCAGCTTCAGCTTGCCTTCCTTGATAAGTCGGGCAAGGTACTCGGTGATATGCAGGACTTCCAGGTTGCCCTTCAGCTCGAACTTATCGTAGAGCACCTTGAAGGCCTGATAACCGTCGGCGCAGGATGTCACTACTGTTTCCACGCCGGCTTTCTTAATCATTTCCATATTCTTTTCAGCCTGGTTGAGAAAGTCCTGCTTGTAGCCCATCTGGTAAGCCCGGCCGCCACAGCAAGTCTCGTTATTGCCGGCAATGCCGAAATCGACGCCCGCCTCTTTGAGTAGCTTGACGGTCACCCTGGCCAGCTTCCACATGTCCTTGTTATAACTGGTCAGGCAGCCGACGTGGTAGAGGACTTTCACCTTCTGCCTAGTGGCGTCCTTGACATCCAGACCCTCAGCCCAGGCGCCGCGCTTGTCCCTGGCTCCCGGCACCATGGTGCCCTGCTTCCGCAGACTGCCAATGACCTTATCGAGGGCGGGGTGGGTGCAGCCGTCTTCGACCGCCTTTATCCTGAACTCATATATCGGTTCGAGGACTTCCATGTCCATGGCGTACTTGCAGGATATATCACAGCCGCCGCACGTCTGGCAATTGTAGATAATATGCTTCAGCTTGTCCGTATAATCTATCCGGTTCTCCAGCATCGCCACACCCATACTTACCCTGCCACCCCCCGAGTAAGCGTTGAAATTATACCTGGATATACTGGGGCAGATATTTACGGGCTGGACCCCCTCAACCTTTTCCAGAGGTATAAATTTGCAGATACTGCACTTATTGCACATTTCCATGTCTTCCCGAAAATCTTCTAGCGCCATCTCATTCTCTCCTTAGAATTATCCATCAATAGCAACATCACCCGTCGGGATTAAAAGCAGAGCTTGCCGGGATTCATGATGTTATTGGGGTCGAATATCGATTTGACCCTTTTCAGGGCATCGACCGTGGCCGCGTCCCGATTAATCACCTGGTTGGCGTTTTCGCCGTAAGGCCGGGAGAAGAAAGCGCCCTGGTACTCCAGGTTCTTAACGGCATCTTCGGACAGCTTCTTAACCCTCTCGGCATCCCTCGGGTTGTCCGGGTCGTAGAACAGGTTGAACTCGACGTGGCAGTTAGTGCCCTGCACTATCGGTTGGAGGTAGATACCCATGTCGGAGGCCGGATAACCGGCTTCATCAGCCAGGTCGCACATGGCGGCAATCAGGCCGGGGAGCCTGTCATAGATGGTCACGAAGAATATGTCCTGGCAACCGCCTTTAGCACGAAGCTTCCAGTACGGCTCGGCGGAAGGCTGGTTGGCCGCCTTGAGCAGTTCAATGGCGGATATTTTGCCGATGGCTCCGGCGGGCTCCATGCCTGCTCTCTGGGCGACATCGTTCACGTCCTTTACCTGGTATTCGACTCTCTCTTCAGCCAGGTATTCGTACCCGGCCACATTATAGAGAAGTATATAGGGGGGCAGGCCGTCCTTGATATCCCGGTAATCCCCGGGCCATTTCCTAGCCATCATCGTGGCCAGATTGGCACCGTTCAGCACGAAGCATTCGTTGACCAGTCGCAGCCTGATTATCCAGTGAATAAAATCAAAAAGCCTTTCGATATCGGATGAACCGACCATGAAAGGCCTTTCCATGCTGGGGAGCAACTCGCACCGGAACGACGCCCAGGTGACGATGCCCATCGTCCCCTGCGCCCCTCCGATAATCCGGTACAAAGAAACCTGTCCCGGCCCGGCGGCCTCTTTCTGTGAACCACCAGCCGCCCACTGTTCTTCAATGGTGCCCGGTCCGGCGGCGGCCCCGGTGCGGAACATATCACCGGTGCCGAAGATAATCTCAACACAGGCCAGAGGGTCGGCGATATCCCAGTGATACTTGGGCATGATTACCGGCTCTCGCTCCAGCATGCTCCCGACGACCGACTTGGTCTTGCGCGGCATCAAAGGCATGTTGAGTCGCAGTCCTTCCCTGGTCACGGCGGGTATCAGTTCGCCGAAGGTTACCCCCGGCTCGCACATGGCCACCCGGTTCTTCCGGTCTACCCTGATTATCTTCTTCATGCCGCTCAAATCGACAATCACGGCACCGCCGATGCTGGGAACCGTATCACCGCGAAAATGAGGAGGCCCCGAGCTTACGGGCACGAGTGGAGTATTCGTCTCGTTGGCCAGTTTCACAATCTTCTCCACATCTGCCATGCTCCTCGGCTTGACGATATAGGCCGGTTTGACTGGATTGACGAAGCTCATGTCGCACGAGTACTCGTCTAATACCGCCGGCTGGCTGCTTGTGTTGCCAGCACCTACTATTTTCGCCAGCTTTGCTTCTTCAACCATTGTTATCTCCTATTGGAATCAGTGTCCTATTAGAATGTATATAATGTGAGAAGTCCTGTCAACTAAAAACCAAACAGAGCCCGATGAAGTAAACACGAATGTAACGTGCTATAATGATACCGCGAGCCTTGAGGAGGGCCGGAGAATGTCGAAAAAGCTAACGGTAATTCCCGAGCAGTGTTCCGATTGCAGGATATGTGAGCTGGTATGCGCCATCAAGCACTTCGGGGTGAACAACCCGAAGAAGGCGGCGATAAGAGTGATTAACACGTACCCTCACCCGGTGATGAGGATGCCGGTTGTCTGCAGCCAGTGCCGCGTACCGGCCTGCGCTCAGGTATGCCCTACCGATTCGCTACGGCATGTCGATGGTATCGTAATTCTGGATAAAGAGACCTGCATTTCCTGTTTCAAATGCGTGGAGGCATGCCCCTTCGGGGCTATCTACGCCCATGAAGACTGCGCCCTGCCCATCAAGTGCGATATGTGCGGCGGCGACCCCGAATGCGTGAAGTACTGCCCGACGGGAGCCCTCAGGCTGATACCGGAGCATGCCCTCGGCGAGACCAAGCGACTTAATAACGTGCTCAGCTATACCCAGATGCGCGAAATAGAGTTCTACGAGAAGGGTGAAAAGAAGACCATCCGCTACGCCGAGATAGGAAAGGAAGAGCTATGAGCATCAAGAGCGGTTATTTCAAGAAACACCTGACCGTAGACCTCACCAAGGGCAGCGCCGAGTACCGTGAGCTATCGGACGCTTTCCTGGAAAAGTATATCGGCGGGCGCGGCTTCGGCGCCAAGCTGGTCTGGGACAATCTCAGAAAACGCAACTTTAAAATAGACCCTCTGGGCGAGAATAATCTCGTGGTCATTGCCCCCGGACCCCTGACCGGCGTTTACGTGCCATCGTCGGGTAAAAACTCCTTCGTGGCCATATCGCCAGCCACCGGACTCTACGGCGATTCTTCTATCGGCGGCGGCTTCGGTGTGGAGCTAAGGCAGTCGGGAATCGATGTCCTGTCCATCACGGGTAAAACACCGGAGCTTTCCGTCCTCTTCATCGATAACCATGAGACAGAAATTATTCCCATGCCGGAACTGAAAGGAAAGACCTCGCTGGAAGCCGAAGGAATTATCCGGGAAAAGCTGGATGTCCAGACAGCGCACATCGCTACTATCGGCCCGGCGGGAGAGAATTTAGTAAAATTCGCCTGCGTCAATGCCGACTGGGGACGCAATGCCGGCCGGACGGGGTTCGGGGCCATCATGGGCTCCAAGAATCTCAAGGCGATTATCGTCCGGGGACATGAGGACCTGCCCGTTCACGATATCAATGGACTGGTAGCGGAGGCAAACAAGGCCTATGACTACCTGCGGGAACACAAGTATTTCAAAATGTGGCAGCAGCAGGGTCTGATGAACGTCATCGATTACGCTAACGAGAAGGGCATCCTGCCGACCTATAACTTCAGGGACACCGTCTTTGCCAGGCACGACCAGATTAACGGCGCGACCATGCTCAACGATTTCAAGATAGGCGACACCGCCTGTTTTGCCTGCTCCATGTGCTGCGGCAACATCTGTCTCGTCAAGAACGGCAAATACGCCGGTACGGTGGTCGAGGGGCCGGAATACGAGTCCTGCGCCATGCTCGGCTCCAACCTCGGCGTTGATGACTTCGCGGCGGTGCTCTCGGGGAACCAGCTCTGCGACGAGCTGGGGCTTGACACTATTTCCGCGGGCAACCTCGTCGGCGCCATCATCGAAGGCTACGAGAAGGGAATCATATCCCTGGCCGACCTCGACGGACACGACATTACCTGGGGCGACGACGACGCCATTCTGAACCTGATACGCATGATTGCCTACCGTGAGGGTATCGGCGACATCATTGCGGACGGGCCGCGCCGCATTATCGCTAAATGGCCGGAAATGGACAAGCTCATCCTCGAAGTGAAAGGCCTCGAGCAGTCGGCCTACGACAGCCGTGCCGGCAGCTCCATGGCGCTGGCCTACGCTACCTCGGACATCGGCGCCCACCACACGCGGGCATGGACCATCGCCCGAGAAATAGAGGAGGGGCAAAACTGGTCCGACGATGAAAGGGTAAAAACGGTGATATATCACCAGAAGCTGCGCCCCCTGTTCGATATGCTGGGCGTCTGCCGCCTGCCCTGGATAGAGCTCGGCCTTAACGAGAGACGCTACGAGAATTTTTATAAATATGTCACGGGAAACGAGCTGACATTGGAGCAACTCCTGGTGCTTTCCAACGATGTCTACGACCTGACCCGACTGATAAACGTCCGACTGGGCGTCAGTCGCAAGGACGATAGCCTCCCCTATAAAGTGCATTCCAGTCCTCCCCTTACCGGTCCCAATGCGGGTAAAGTAGTCGACAAGGAATCTTTCCAGAATCTTCTTTCGCTGTACTACCGGGAGCGCGGCTGGGACGAGGACGGCCTGCCGCCTGCCGACATAGAAAAAAAGTTCGAGGACTGAGTTTTTCAGTTATTAGGTGCGCTTCTTGTGGTACTGGGAACCTTGTTGATTATCAGGAGTCCCAGAATCAGATTCGTTTTAATCTACTCCTTTCTAACCTCACCCCCCTTCCCCCTTCTCCTGTTATCTTTTCCCACCCTGCTTGCCTGCCGTAGCTTTAGCGTAGGCTGGCCACCCTCGCAGCATCAGCGGCTTACCCCGTAAGATATCCCCACCCATAAAAGGGGAGTGCGCAGCGAGAGGGGGCGCAGCCTGAAGGTTCACCCTGAAGGGGTGAGGTCAAAACATAATTCACCTGCAAAGAGGATATTTACTGGCATCACGCTTTGGTGTATAATCATGCCACAATACCTGAATAGTCCCGTAACGGAGGCTACGACCATGGAACTATCACCGGAAGAAAGACAGAAAATCTACGAAGAAGAAAAGGTGAGAATGGAAGCCAGGGAACAATTAGAGCAAGAGAAGCGGACGGTACCCCAGGATACCAGCGTAAACATGGCTCCGAATGTCGCCGGACTGCTCTGCTATATCGGCGTGTGGATAACCGGCCTTATTTTCTTCATCCTGGAGCAGAAAAACAGCTGGATACGCTATCACGCCGCGCAATCCATCGTCGTTTTCGGCACCCTGTTCGTCGCCGGTATGATTCTCGGCTGGATACCCTTCATCGGCACGGTCTTTTCCAGCATCATCGGCATCATCGGGTTCGTCTTATGGATAGTCCTCATGGTCAAGGCCTACAACGGTGAACGCTACAAGATACCCTGGGCCGGCGACATCGCCGAAAGAATGGTCACGGGAACAATCCCCGACTATCAAAAGCCCCCGGCACCCCCCGAAAAGAAAGAAGAGGCACCACCCGCAACCCCCGTCGATTTAGACGAACGAATCGAGAAAAAAGTAGACGATTTTTTTAAGAATAAGAGAGGGGGCAGGGTTACGGCTTCCGCCTTCGCCATCGCCTGGAGCATCATCCTGCTGGTCTTCTTCAACTTCTTTCATGAATACGTGGCCTACTACAACGCCGACACAGTGGGCAACGTGGTCACCTGGACGAGATATCCGTTCTTTACCAGCGAAATCGCCCTGTGGCTGCCGATTCTGACGACCACTTTGGTGATATCAATAATAGGCCATATCGTTCTCATTATTTCGGACAGGAATATACTCCGGCAGGCAATTCATATCATCATCGACGGGTTCGGACTGGCCACGGTCATTACGCTGGTCACCGTTTTCCCTTTCGACTTCGATGTTATACCCAACACCGTAGCCGCCGCGGCCACGCACATCGGCGTCACGGTAGTCCTGATATGTATTGCGGTAGGCCTGGGAATCAGCCTGGTGGTCAGGGTAATCAAGCTGCTGGTAAATATAGCGAAAGCAGCGACGACATCGCAGAAATCCGTTTGAACCTCTAGGAACTGACCAGCCGTATCGCTTTCTGAGGGCAGGCCCTCACGCAATC
>DAOVRI010000146.1 GCA_030628245.1 Dehalococcoidales bacterium | reverse complement strand
TTTCAAGTTAGACGAGGCGAATATGGCAGGACATCTAGGGCTGCTTGGCATGAAGGAAAGGGCCGAGATGCTGGGGGGCAATCTGAGTGTAACCAGCAAGCCAGGGAGTGGAACCTCAATAGTCTTGACCTTTCCAACAAAATCTTAACTTAGGGAGAAAAGGCGTTGCCTACTATTCGTGTGCTTTTAGTTGATGACCACCAGGTGGTAAGAGAGGGACTAAAGCGTATGCTTGATCCGGATAAGGATATCAAAGTGGTCGGCGAAGCGGTAAATGGTGAGGATGCGATAACTCAAGCAGAGCTACTCTCGCCTGATGTTATCCTCATGGATATCAAGATGCCCGGCATGGACGGTATCACTGCTACCCGTCAGCTGAGCCAGAAAATGCCCGACGTAAAAGTGATCATGCTGACATTGTACGAGTATGTAACAGAAGCCATAGAGGCCGGCGCTTCGGGCTACATCCTCAAGGATGCTAGCCGTGAGCGGTTAATCCAGGCTATACATGACGCCTATAATGGTTACTCACCGCTGGCCCCTTCTCTCACTCGGCAGGTTTTTACCGAACTTGCCAATCTTAGCCGAGTTATTCGCGATTCGCTCCTCTCTGAGCGCCAATGCGAGATACTGAGGCTGATTGCAGCTGGCCTGGTCAGCAGAGACATCGGTGCCAAGCTCTGCATCAGTGAGTCCACCGTTAAGAAGGAACTGGCTCATATCTTCGATAAGCTGGGGGTAAATGACCGCACCCAGGCTGTTGCTGAAGCCATGAAACGAAAGCTTATTTAGCATCTCCTCGGCATAATTTTCCTCTAGAGACCCACTAGCTGGTGGGTCTCTTTTATTATCCGTTGGGCCCAGAAAAGTTTGTTCAAACGTATAAGCATTATTATCCGTTTAGACCTTACACGAGCTATATCAAAGTGCAACAATTCACTGGGAGTCTATACCACCGAGCCACTTCGAAAGCGTTTGCTTAGTCGGTTTGGCAGAAAGGATGGAAAGCTCCCCCTCGCCATCTGGAAGCAATTAAGTATCTTACTGTAAGCGATAAGGTAGGAGGGGTCCCTGAAATGGCGGTGATTAGAGGGAGACGCAAGCCCTTTAGCCTGGATGAAGTGAGGTCACTGGTCTTCACGCTCGAGTCCAATGACAAATATTTTGCGGGGCATTCCCGAAGAACCACAGAGATTGCCCTGGCTATAGGTAAAGACATCAATCTACCCCCTGAAGTACTTGAGGACTTGCGGTGGGGAGCTTTGCTCCACGACGTCGGTAAACTTGCCGTCGACCCAGACATCCTATATAAGCCGGGCAAACTAACTCCTGAGGAGTATAGGCACATTATGGCTCACGTTGTTATAGGTTCCACTATCGTAGAGCTAATGTTCAACAAGAGGATAGCAGATATCATATCCCACCACCATGACCACTACGATGGAAGCGGGCTAGGTCAAGTGGTAGCTGGGAAAGATATTCCTCTAGGAGCCAGGATTCTAGTGATAGCTGACGCTTTCGATGCAATGACCTCCGAGCGCCCCTACCGGGCTGGCATTTCCAATGAAGAAGCTATCGAGGAAATCAGGCAGGGTCGCGGTACCCAGTTTGACCCGGTTATAGCCAACATATTCATTAAAATGCGAGAGACCAAGAAAATGCTGGGCTTCAGTCCGTCCACCTCTGAAAGTAGCGGCAATGGTTCATAAGAAAGAATTTTTTTTCCTCCTCGCCTTATTACTTCTCTGGCTTTTGCCTGTCTATGGTAACGACACACCCCCGCAAATGGCAGTCCGCACAGAGGTCACCGAACCTTTGGCGGTGCCAGTTGCAACCTGCGTGGAGAGTGTCTCCAGTGAGAGTGTAGGCTCAAGTAGCCAAGCTATTGCACTCAAAGACCCAACCTTTCAAGAGCTCAGGGATTTTATTCTCAGAGACCCCACTAGCCGCAACGAGTTCGTCCTTAATCAATATGAGTGCCGCCACTTCGCCACTGAGGTGAATAATAATGCTGAGGCCGAGGGTCTGAGGTGTGCCTTTGTCCTGCTCTGCTTTTACCGGGGACAGCACGCCGTAGTCGCCTTTGACACCACGGACAGGGGGCTAGTTTATATCGAACCCCAAACCGATGCCGCCATCCACCCTGAGGTCGGTGGTAAGTATCAGGAAAAGGAAATAAAAGAGATCCTCATCGCCTGGTGAAACAAAAAGTGAGCCCTCAACTTCCAATAACAAGCTGAGTGCTGCTCGGAGGTGATTACCGCGCGGAGGCGATTGAATCCATAGCCCAGGTTCAAAGCATGCAGTAGTGATAAAGGGAGCAGTAAGATGGTACGAAGGACGTTAATACTTGACGAAGACGCGTTAATTCTTGTCGTCGATAAGGATGTGGTCAAACAGGTAGATGAAAATCGTGGTGAGCTGACCCGCACGGAGTTTGTTAACTTCCTTATCCATAGCCAGTTGAAGGAAGGTAATAGGAGCCAGAACTACGTAGATAAGGAAGAATTTCACCGTTTTGTTCAGGAAGTTAAGGAGCTTCTACGAAACTTCGGTAGCACCTGATGAGCTGTCCACGGAAGAAGCGTTACATCTCGTGGACGACCTGGCTGGGTGAATTAAAATCTTAAAATCAAGCTTGATTGTGGCTAGCGTATAATGTAAGTTATACGCAGCTTTCTACCCAATCAAATTTCAAAATTTTTCGCGTCACCAATCGCTTAAGGCAACCTTTATTCCATCAAAACCAGCCATTATGGTATGATTAATCAAAACATCAAAAAGAGGTAAAGAAATGAGTAGACCTGTAACTCGGCTTACAGGTTTACTTGGCTCGTTTTTTAAAGCTCGATTCTGCGGTCATTCCTGCCGGAACACGCGGAGGGAGTAGTAATTCATGTCAAAGTTAACAAAACTTATCATAGGCCTGCTGCTCGTGGTGGTTATCGCCCTAGCCTTTGGGGCCGGCTTTTTCTTTGGCTACGGCAATCTCCCCGGTTCTGGGAAAGGCCTGGATATTGTAGAGCAAGCCTGGAGCATCATCTTCACCGACTACGTGGACAGGTCCAAACTGGACTCCGCTAATTTAAGTCGTGGTGCCATAGAAGGCATGATTGAGGCGCTGGACGACCCTTACACCTCCTATCTGGAACCCGAATACTACGAGCTGGGAATAAGCAGTCTTGAAGGGGAATTCGACGGTATCGGCGCTTATGTCACCGTTGAAGACAAACAGCTCTTGATTATCGCCCCCATTGCCGATTCTCCGGCGGATAAGGCCGGCATTAAGGCGGGCGACATCATCCTGGAAATAAACGGCGAACCCGTCCTGGATATGAGCCTGGCTGAGGCAATCATTAAAATACGCGGCCCTAAAGGTACGGCGGTAAGCCTCCTTATCCTTCATGAAGGTGATACCGAACCGGTTGAGATTGAGATAATAAGGGACCGGGTAGAAGTACCGAGTGTCCGTTTTGAGATGCGGGGGGATATCGCTTATATTACTATCACCCAGTTCTCCGAGCGCACGGAAAGCGAACTGGCGCCGGTCATTCAGGACCTGAAGGGAGAAAACGCCAGAGGTATCATCCTTGACCTGCGTGGCAATCCGGGAGGACTCCTCGATATCGTAATTGAGGTGGCCAGTCACTTCATTACTGAAGGCACCCTGGTGGAAGTGATGAGCAACCAGGGAAAGGTGGCAACTCTGGAAGTGATTACCAGCCCCGTAACCACTGACCTGCCGATGGTCGTCCTGGTAGATGATGCCAGCGCCAGTGGCAGCGAGGTGCTGGCCGGCGCCCTGCAGGACCATGGCCGTGCCCTCGTTGCCGGTAAGACCACCTTCGGCAAGGGCAGCGTGAATATTCTGCGCCGTCTCAGCGATGGCTCCGGACTGTATATCACCACCGCCCGCTGGCTCACTCCCGATGGCCGTCTCATCGAAGGCCATGGAATCGAACCTGATATTAAACTTGAGCTTACCGGAGAAGATGCCGTAGAGTGGGCAATTGACTACCTGACCGGCGGCGAGTGACCGAAAGGGGTGTGAATGACATGACCGATAACCTTACTTATACCGTAAAACAGGCAAAACTCTCCGTAGTACAGGGTGACATTACCCACCAGGCTACCGACGCTATCGTCAATGCTGCCAACTCCGGCCTCATGGGCGGTGGCGGGGTTGACGGCGCCATCCACCACGCCGGTGGCCCGGCCATACTGGAAGAATGCAAACAAATCGTCGCCCGGCAGGGTCGCCTGCCTGCCGGACAGGCTGTCATCACCACCGCCGGCAACATGAAAGCCGGGCACGTCATTCATACCGTCGGGCCGATATGGCACGGCGGCAGTCAGGGAGAGCCCGAACTACTGGCCAGCGCCTACCGAGAAAGCCTGAAACTCGCCGCCGAAAGCAACCTCTCCAGCATCTCCTTCCCTTCCATCAGCACCGGGGCCTACGGCTATCCTGTAGATAAAGCTGCGAGGATAGCCCTTAAAACGGTGGTTTCTTTCCTCTCGAAAACCACTTCAATTAAAGAAGTAATTTTTGTACTCTTTGATAACCGGACTCTGGAAGCGTATGCCGACACCCTCTGGGATATAATGGGAGAAAAAGGTTAGACAGACTATTATTTTTAGCCGTCGAGGAGAAATACTTGAATGCTTGTCGTAATGAAAAACGACGCCACCGAAGAGCAGGTGAGCACCGTTATCGAGGAAATCGAGAAAATGGGCTACCGTGGTATTCCTATGCCGGGCGCTCAGCGGACAGCTGTTTGCATTATCGGCAACAAGGGACC
>DAOVRI010000038.1 GCA_030628245.1 Dehalococcoidales bacterium | reverse complement strand
TGGTTGAAGTTAAGAAAGTTAATTTAGACGAGTTGAGAAGTAAATATCCTGAGGCATTTAGAAGACCATATAACCATGCTGCTGGCTTGCGTATGGAACGAGTGTTGGCAAGGAAATAGCCTAAAGCTAGATATTCCACCGGGCAGGATTGCTCCGGAACGCTGGCCGATTTACCTTGGAATACACACTCTGAGGCTGATTTAATTACTGGTCTGTCCAGACTAGCTCGGGTGGGTATTCTCGTATCATTTGTGCTTCCAGTTCCTTAACACCTTTGATAAAACCGTCTCTCCCCAGATTGAACCAGTGAGGTTCCCATTTCATATCTTCCAGATTTTCCATCATCATGGAGAGCATCTCCGAGGGAATGGATATAATTATCAGACCGTCGGGCAATACATTTCTCCCTTTCATGCTGAAACCAAGGCCGCTGATTATATAGTTCAATTCCCCGCTCAAGTATGGTTGAGCGTACATCCAGGCGCACGCCAGACATGTCGAGCTCTTGGAATTCCACATTTTTCCACTGGTATAGGTGCTGGCTCTCAGTAGTATTTCCGCTTGAGAGGTATTAGTCGTAAAAATTATAAAATCCGGGTCGAATGTCATCTGGTCTAGGGAAGAGTGCATGATGTATCTGATAGAGTCTTTGGGCAGGACCGGGACATAATCATAGACCCTTCTATTGGCACTCGGGGTTTTAAACATGGAAAACGCCGAGCCCAGTTGCCCACTGTACATGACCGGAGGGAAAGCATCCATGCCTACTACCTGCGCTCCACACTGTACGTTTTCTTTCGTGGCATAAAAAGGTTTGCTGGTTTGCGCTTCTTTAAACATTTCGCAAATACCCAGACTCTTGTCCAGCTGTTCGATGCCTTCGGGTTTTTTAAGTGAATAACTGATGCCTACGGGCTTCCTTTCGAAATTGAATTTGTTGAATACGGCGTAGTCTCGCTTTTTAGAACTCATATCAGCCTCCTTTGGGATTAATTATAAATTACACTTTTTATCTAAGGTGAATTTCCTGTTATTCCTGTATTTTCTCCGTTATTTCTTTTAATATTGCCTCAAAACGCCTTTTATGGTCTTCTTCGGTTATGGTCTCTGAGATAGGATGCCAGCCCATTTTCTGTAGATTTTTCACAATCATGGGTAGCTTGGTCCAGGGAATGGAGATAAGCATCAGGCCCTGCGGCAGCACTTTCAATGTCTGCATTCCCATACTGAGACCGGTGACGGTGTAATTTACTTCGCCGCTTAAGTAGGGATAAACATACAGCCATGAGCACGCTAACACGGGGGTCCCCCTGGATGACCATGTCTCCCCTGTCGAATAGACCAGCGCTCTTAGTATGATTCGCGCCTGGTCCACATTGTCGGCGGTAACAATTAATACATCAGGGTCAAATGTAAGCTGGTCTATAGGTGAAAACACCACACTTTTCACGGTGCCTTTTAACATTCTGGGAACTAACTGATATATTTTCTGGTTGGCACGTAATTCCTCGTAGAGGTCATCTGTTTCTCCAACCAGCCCGCTTAAGAAAATGGGGTCGGGGTCTTCCATGCCCAGTGTCAGGGGTTCAGTGCAGTGAAAATCTTCTCTTTGGACATAGAAAGGTTGGCTGGTTTGCGCTTCTTTAAACATCTGGCAAAAATACAGACTTTTATTTAACCTCTCTATCCCTTCCGGTTTATAGGGCAGGAACTTGATGCCTACCGGCTTCCTTTCAAAGTTGAATTTGTCGAAAATTGAGTAGTCTTGGGTTTTTGGTTTCACATTAACCTCCTTTCAATTTAGCTGAATCCTATGTGTTATTTACATCCAGCGTAAGCTCATTATTCATATACCATATTTGGTCAGCGAAAGCGGAACAATTCCGCCACCTGAGTTAATGGACACTTTAAATTCCATGCCCCTGCTTCATGGTATTCCTATTATAAACCCTTATTGCTTCTAATGTCTCGCTTTTAACCACTTTTTATCACAGAATATTCCTGAGAGCAACCTGTTCAACTTGAAAGGGAAGGGTCAGGTTATAACATGACTCTTTAAGGAATTGTAGCCTTGACAGCCTTCCCAGGGAATGTTTATAGTATCTCAAACAATAATCCTATAAGACCATCCCACAAATATTTACTCATGGATGGTGACATATAATTCAATTTTAAGGAGACTGTATGAGTACAAAAAGTGAAGGCCTAGCTGTCGAAGCATTGTCAGCCAATGCATTGCATGCGCGTTTTGAAGACATAGATCCAGCAACAGTAGAACTGGCCAGGAATCGAATGATAGACTCAGGCAGCCGGCCTGATTGTAACGTGCGGCTGCATGATTGATACGGCACTCGGAGCGGCGGCTAATGCACACTTCCTCGCCGGAACCGAGTGGATGGGCAAAATTGAACAGGAGGCTATCGGCCCTCTTAACATCCACAACGTACCCGATACAGTTAGTTCCCATATAGAGAACGACCTCTCGGTAAACCTCATAAGATATGAGAACGGTTTCCTGTATCCACCCGATGGACCCGGCCTCGGCGGCGAACTGAACGAAGACATTGTGCGGAAATGCGCCACTCCCGGCAAGAGCCCCACATCAATAGGTAACTAGTAATTTGATAGGTGAATTACGTATAAAATATTGTTTTATTTTAATTAATGTAATAGAATAAAGCATCAAACAGGTAGGAAACCTACAAATATATCTGGCCGTGGCACCACGAGAAGGAGGTGTTGTCTGTGTAAATATTAAGTGAGGTTAAAAATAATCAATAAAATAAAGGAGGAAAGAACAGTGAAAAAACTATTTCTGGTACTCATGGTAGTTGTGTTGCTGAGCGCCGCGATACTTGTCGGTTGTGCAGAACCAGAAACAACGCCGCAGCCGGCACCATCACCAACCCCGGCTCCAGCTCCGGCACCACCGGCCGAGAAGGTACTGATAAGGTTATCGGGGCTCTGGCCTCCCCTTGACCCCGTCTCAACGACATTTGAGGGATATTGCGAGAGATTTAATGAGCGGGCCGGTGGTAACTATGTGATGGAGTACCACCCTGGTGAGTCACTGGTAAAGGTCGCTGAAAGCGTTGATGCGGTGAGAACCGGGGCCGTCGAGATGAGCGCTTGGCCCATCGGCGTTTTCGGCAGTATTGACCCAAGGTTTGCCGCCGCGGAAGTGCCTTTCGCCTATAACAATGTCGAGGGCGATTGCTATGCTCAGGAGCTCCTGCTGCCTCTGTACAGCGAATTCATGGAGCCCAAGTTCAACTCGAAGGCGCTGACATCTTTCTGTTGCCTGGCCCTGGACGTATGCAGCACCAAACCAATAAGGACTATGGATGACTGGAAGGGCCTGGTGGTGCAATCTGTATCCCCCCAGTCAGCAGAGTTCATTGGTAGAATGGGTGGTTCTGCCGTCCCCCTGCCGTTTCCTGAGGGATACACAGCCCTGGATAAGGGAGTTGTAGACGCTAGCATGCAGTCCTCCATGATGATGATAATGTTTAAACTGTATGAGGTTTCTTCCCATGTTACGCGCGGCTATTTAGTCCCGGCCAGTATCATTGCTACCATTAACATGGACACGTGGAACTCACTGCCAAAGGACATCCAGGACATATTAGTTGAGGAAGGACTGACGACACAGCGTGAGGCAAACGAGTTTTTCATCGGGACGGACAAGGAGAATACCAATATACTAACTGAGCAGGGGCTTGAGGTCTATGTCCTGCCTAAGGAAGAGCGGGACAAATGGAAAGAGGCGGTATGGCCATATTCCGAGGAGCTTATCACCGAAATGGGTGATTGGGGACAGGAGTTCATACAGGTTATGGAAACCGTAAATGCCAAGTATCCTTACTAGACTCGGGCGCCACCGGTAATACAGCCCTACCGGTGCCAGCCGTAATGCTATTCTTAAGCAGATGCAGCGTCTGTTAGGCAGGTGAGTCATTGGTTAAAAAAGTGATTCAGACTCTGGACCGCACGATTGAACGTGCCGGTTATATCGCTTTGCTATTTAGCGGAATCCTGATATTTCTGATGGCATGGGCCAGTACCTACGGTGTGGCCAGGCGATATTTGCTCAACAAGCCAGAGCCCTATTCATATGAAATAAGCACCATCTTTTTAGTGGCCTGTGTTGTTTTCGCTATAGCTGGCGTGCAAAGGTGGGGGCGGCATCTCAGGGTTGATTTCGTGTCCAACCGTCTTTCTGAGGGCGTACAGGATATCCTGCTTAACATTGTTGGCCCTGTCCTGGCTCTTTTCTACGTTGTTTTACTCACCTGGCAGAGCTGGGATGCCGCCTGGTACTCGCTTCAAATCGGCGAAACGAGTCAGTCAATCTGGAGGGAACCCTGGTGGCCGACAAAGATGATGGTGCCTATTGGCTCGGGGCTGCTCTGCCTAGTGCTTATAGCTCAACTTTGCCGGGGCGCTGCTTCATTGATACAAAGGATAAGGAAGATGGGAAAGTAGCGCCGAACAGCTTAGTATTGCCTGAGTTTCTCTCTCAATGGAGCCGGGGTTGTCATGGAACTGACGATAGTAAGTCTTTTATGTATTTTGGGCCTGTTTCTCCTTATGATGTTGGGGGTGCCCATCGTCTATTCGCTGGGGTTCTGTGCCGTAGCTGCCGGGCTCTATTGTTTCGGAACCGCCTGCCTTCCCAAAGTGGGATGGACCCCCTTTCACATGCTGTTCAATTTAGCTTGGACCCCGCTGCCGCTATTCGTGTTCCTAGGCTCTATAATCGCTCAAACCGCAATAGGCCAGGACCTTTTCAAGGCGGCGGCTAACTGGCTGGGTCGTATTCCCGGGGGACTAATCATTTCCGGCATCATGGGTGAAGCTGCCATGGCAGCCACGCTAGGTACCAGTGCCGCTACCATAGTTGTGATGGGTAAAGTGGCTGTGCCGGAATTTGAGAGATACGGCTATAACCGGTCACTCAGCCTCGGCGCACTGCTGGCTGGGGGCGCCCTTGGCCCGCTTATCCCTCCCAGCGCCACGTTTATTATTATCTCTGTTCTGGCAAACCTGTCTCTGGGTAAGCTTTTCATCGCTGGAATAATACCCGGCATCATCTTAGCTACCATGCTCGCGATACCAGCTATACTGATTTGCTCGTTGAGGCCTAAACTTGCTCCCCGGGCGGAAAGAGCTAGCTGGGGAGAGCGGTTCTCCTCTCTCAAAAGAGTCTGGCCTATAGCTGTAGTGATACTAGCTATTCTTGGTTCGATTTACATGGGAGTGGCGACCCCTACCGAGTCTGCCGGCGTCGGATGTGTCCTTGTCCTGCTTATAGCCGTTCTATTTTTCCGCCTTCGCTGGGATGGTTTACGCCGCGCCATGATAGAAGCTGCGGTGATTAATGCCATGATTCTGTTCATCATGGTTGGGGCTTCATTCTTCACTTACGTGGTGGGAAGTGCCAATATAGCCAAGTATTTACTCACTATCACTGGGTCCTCAGCGATGTCACCCTGGCTAGTAATTATTTTTATAAATATTATTCTTCTGTTTTTGGGCTGTATTCTGGAACCGCTGACCATCACGCTGCTGACGATACCCATCTTCATTCCATTAATTGTTAGCCTGGGTTTTGACCCCCTTTGGTTCGGGGTAGTGTTCGCCGTAAACACGCAAATAGGACTCATTACACCGCCGATGGGCATAGATTTGTTTGCCGTGAAGACAATCTTTAACATCCCGACCGGCGAAATCCTGCGCGGCGTAACGCCCTTCCTGCTTATGACGCTGCTCTTCCTAGTTCTCATAATAGCCCTCCCCGAGCTAAGTCTCTGGCTCCCCAGCATGATGGTAGGAAAGTAACAAACCATCATATGAGAGATTATATACATGAACACCACGGAAGATACAGCCATAGAAAAATTGTCCGAGAATGTGCTGGATACCACCAATGAAAAAGAAACGGAGCACCTGTGGTGATAATGCTGGGGGCCAATTTAGCTTCAAAATCTGGCAGGAGTGGGAGGACTCGAACCCCCGACCGGCGGTTTTGGAGACCGCTGCTCTACCAACTGAGCTACACTCCTGCGCCAATAAAAGTATATTGTATTATAGCATGAGTGTGCAAGATTATAGGAAAAAATGTCTTCCTACCCTTGCCCCCCTCCCCCCATTTCTGCTATAATGTAAAAAACACACCAAAGGAGCCAACTTAGCACCTTTAAACCAGTCCGGTGAGGCTGGCAAGGGAAATCAGGAGAATAAGTATAACCGCAACCTCTTGCCAGCCTGCTTGCGCTGAAGCTTCAGCGTAGGCAAGCCAGAAGCAGGAGGTTTTATTATGCCACTTAAAACAGTCATGACGGCCGAGGATATCCGGCGCACCCTCGCCCGCATCGCCCACGAGATTATCGAGCGCAACAAGTCCACCGGCCACCTGATACTGGTCGGCCTGCACACCCGCGGCGTCCCGCTGGCCAAACGCCTGGCCGAAAGCATCGAAAGCTACGAGAAAACGAAACTGCTCGTCGGGGCGCTGGACTTCAGCCTCTACCGCGACGACCTCGACCCATCGGAAGCGACAAATGCCCTCCAGAGCACGGACATCCCGTCCGATATCAACGGCAAGTCAGTGGTACTCGTCGACGATGTCCTCTATACCGGCCGCAGCATTCGCGCCGCCATGGACGCCCTGATTGACCTGGGGCGTCCGCGCTCCATACAGCTGGCGGTCCTCATCGACCGCGGCCACCGCGAGATGCCGATACGGGCGGACTACGTCGGCAAGAACATACCCAGCGCCCGGCACGAAGATATCCAGGTCCGCCTGGCGGAAACCGACGGCGTGGACGAGGTGGCCATCGTCAGCCCGACCAACAGCAAGCCCTCTAACAACCAGCGGGAGAAGCTGGAATCATTCAGCACAGGAAAGGAGGAGTTACGATGAGTCTGGAAAATAAGAGCCTGGTGACTATAGACGACCTCTCCAACGGCGAAATAATGGCACTCTTTTCCCTGGCCGATGGGATGTCGGCGAACATGAAAGAACAGCACGGCCTGTGCCAGGGTAAGGTTATGGCCAGCCTGTTCTTCGAACCGAGCACCCGCACCAGACTATCGTTCGAGACCGCCATGCACCGTCTCGGCGGTAGCGTCATTACCGTTTCCGATGTCGGCGCCACCTCGCTGGCCAAAGGTGAAAGTATCTCCGATATGGCCAGAGTGGTCGGAGGCTACGCCGACATCATCGTCATTCGCCACCCGTGGGAAGGAGCCGCCCGTGTCATGGCCGACTATGCCGGTATCCCGGTAATCAACGCCGGCGACGGCGGCCACCAGCACCCGACCCAGACCCTGTGCGACCTTTACACCATTCAGAAAGAAAGGCATACCATCAAAGGACTGAAAATAGCCCTGTGGGGCGATTTGAAATACGGCCGGACCATCCACTCCCTGATTTTCGCCCTGGCCAAGTTCGGCGCCGATATCCTTTTCTGCCCGAGTCCGGGACTGGAGGTGCCCGAGCACGTTATCGACAAGCTCATTACCGAATACGGCGGCGACCTGGAAAGATTAGGCTCTTTAGACCAGAATGTTAAGGACAACCTCTTCCCCATGGATGCCATCTATACCACGCCGAGCAGCCCCCACCAGCTGGCGATGATGCCGGACATCAGCGTCCAGGTCGAGCTGAAGGAGGGAGTCGATGCCCTCTACGTCACCCGACCGCAAAAAGAGAGATTTGCCGCCGGTGAAGAAGGCCAGGATTTCAAGGAGAAATACCCCGTCGTGGATAAAAAGCTGCTCAAGGGTAAAGCCTTCCGTAAGACTCTGGTCATGCACCCGCTGCCCAGGCTGGACGAACTGGCTTATGAAGTCGATGCCGACGAGAGGAGTATGTACTTCAAACAGGCCGTCCGCGGGGTACCGGTCAGGATGGCGCTCCTCGCACTCCTGCTGGGCGACAGGGAACTAGCCATACCAGAGGTGGACTCCCCACCCCCGGTAGACTACCCCGTCTATCGTCATGATATAAGCCCCACGTGTCCAAATCCAAGCTGCGTATCGATTCAGGCCACCGAGACGAAGTACCTCAAGCCCGAGTTCAAGATAGTGAAAACCCGGCCCCTGACGCTGCGGTGCGTCTACTGCGAACACGGGTTCGAACCGAAGTTCGTGGCCAGTACCGAATGGCATGAAGGCAAACTGGATACCAAGAAATACCACGACGCGGACAGCCATTGGACCAGGACCATCCGGCCGGAGAATCTGATTGTTTTTAACACGGCCGAGGAAGCGCAGGCCCACGGCTACAAGCCCAGTCACTATACGGGAGGACATCATTAGAGAAATGCCGAATACTCTGCTAATTCGGGGTGGCCGCATCATCGACCCCGGCCAGGAAATCGATAAGACCGGCAGCCTGCTCATCAAAGAGGGTAAAATCGCCTGGCTGGGCGACGGCGCGCCGCCTGAAAATGACTATGATACCCTCGACGCCGGGGGACTTATCGTCTGCCCCGGCTTCATCGACCTCCATTGCCACCTCCGGCAGCCGGGCGACGAGGAGAAGGAGACCATCGCCACCGGGACGCTGGCGGCGGCTCGGGGCGGTTTTACCACCGTCTGCTGCATGCCCAACACCAATCCCCCCCTGGACAACGAGTCGATGATTAACTACATCAAAGCGATTGCGGCCAACGAAAGCCCTATCCGCGTATTGCCGATAGGCTGCGTCACCGTCGGCCGTAAAGGAGAGGAACTGGTCGATATGGGCGAGCTGGAGATGGCCGGGGCGATTGCCTACAGCGACGACGGCTCGCCGGTGGTCAGTCCCGAAGCCATGCGCCAGGCCCTCGAGTACAGTCGCGACTTCAACCGACCGATAATCGACCATTGCGAGAACCTCTTTCTCACTCAGGGCGGCCAGATAAACGAGGGCGTTGTATCTCTGGAACTGGGACTGCGCGGCATACCGGCCAGCGCCGAGGAACTCTTCGTCCAGCGCGACCTCGACCTTGCCCGCGAGACCGGCGGGCACGTGCACATCGCCCACGTCAGCACCGAGGGCTCGGTGGAGCTCATCCGCGCTGCCAAGGAAGAGGGCATCCCGGTCACGGCGGAGGTCACCCCCCACCACCTCACCCTCACCGACGAGGCGGTATTGAAACATAAGACTTATGCCAAGGTTAACCCGCCCCTGAGGACGAAAAGGGACACGCTGGCCTTGCTGCGGGCGTTGAACGACGGCGTTATAGATATAGTCGCAACGGACCACGCTCCCCATACCGCCGCCGATAAAAACTGCGAGTTCACGCAGGCAGCTTTCGGCATCAGCGGCTTCGAGACAGCCCTGGGCAGCCTGGCGGGACTTATTCTCAACAGCGAGTTGAGTCTGAACACCCTCATCGCCGCGCTGACCGTAGGCCCGGCGCGGATTCTGGGTTACGAGAAGCTGGGCACGCTGGAGGTCGGCGCACCAGCGGATGTCACTATCTTCGACCTTCATAAGGAATGGGTGGTCGATGCGTCACAATTCGCCTCTAAAGGTAAAAATACACCTCTGGACGGCCAGACGCTTAAAGGCAAGGTAATGGCGACCCTGTTCCAGGGGAACCCGGTCTATATGGACGAAGCTATGAAAATAGAATCGAAAAAAGAATGAAGGGAGTTTAAGAGGGACGAAGTCCCTCTTTCCAATCCTCCCCTTCCCCTCGAGGGGAAGGGGATAAAGGGGATAGGGTGATAAATCATGCCTAAAACGGCTATTTTAGTTCTGGCGGACGGCTCGGTGTACGAAGGCTACGCCTTCGGGGCGGAGACGGATACCATCGGCGAGGCGGTCTTCAACACCAGCATGGCCGGCTACCAGGAAATGCTCACCGACCCCTCCTACGCCGGCCAGATTTTAATCCCCACCTACCCCCTCATCGGCAACTACGGCACCAACGAGCAGGACAACGAATCAAGGCGAATACAGGTGAAGGGCTTTGTCGTGCGGGAGGAATGCGACCGGCCCAATCACTACCTTAATAATAAGACTATCCACGAATACCTCGCGGAGGGCGGCATATCCGGCATCCAGGGCGTGGACACCCGCGCCATCACCCGGCGACTGCGCTCGGCGGGGGTCATGATGGGCATGATTACGTCATCGAAAACGCCCGCCGAGGCTTTAGAGTCAATCAAAAACACGCCCGACTACGGGGAAATCGACTTCGTCAGCGAGGTCACCACGGAAAAGCCTTACGAGTGGCAGAACGGCGATAAAGCCATGTACCACGTGGTCGCCCTGGACTGCGGCTTGAAATACAATATTTTACGCCTGCTGGCAATACACGGCTGCCGCGCTACCGTCGTCCCCTGCACGACTTCGGCGGAGGATATTTTACAATTAAAACCCGATGGCATCCTGCTTTCGCCGGGCCCCGGCGACCCCGCCCTACTCGATTATATAGTCGGGAACGTCAAAAAACTCGTCGGTAAAAAGCCGATCATGGGCATCTGCCTGGGCAACCAGCTCATCGCCCGGGCTTACGGGGGCAATTGCTACAAGCTCAAGTTCGGCCACCGCGGCGGCAACCACCCGGTACGGGAGCTGGCCACGGGCCGCATCCATATCACCGCCCAGAACCACGGCTACGCGGTCGACCCCGATTCCATAGGCAGCGAGCTTGAGGTGACGCATATCAACCTGAACGACGGCACCGTGGAAGGCCTGCGCCATAAGGAACTGCCCGTCTTTTCCATCCAGTACCACTCGGAGGCGTCACCCGGCCCGCTGGATAACGTGTATTTGTTTGAGCAGTTTGTGGGGATGATGGAGAAAGAAAATCCCCCTTAGTCCCCCTTTTTCAAAGGGGGAAACTGAAAAAGGGAGTTATAGAGGAAATTAGTGTTACCCTACAACAAGAAGTTGAAAAAGTTTTCACAGCAACTCAGGGAGAATATGACAGATGCCGAAAAGCGTCTCTGGTGGAAGATAAGGATGAAACAAGTAAAAGGATTGTTTTTCTACCGTCAGAAACCAATCGGCGATTATATAGTAGATTTTTACTGTCCGAAGGCAAAGCTGGCTATTGAAATCGATGGCAGCCACCATCTTGTTGGTGAGACGATTGAGTATGACAGGATAAGGGATGATTACCTGCGTAGTCTCGGTTTGAGAGTACTGAGGTTTAATAACACCGAGGTGCTAAAGAATATCAAGGGGGTTCTGGAGAAAATAGAGGAAGAAATTTAGGGGAAAATCCCGTAGCGAAAATCCCCCTTAGTCCCCCTTTTTCAAAGGGGGAAACTGAAAAAGAGAAAGAAACATGCTAGCTTCTCCCTTTAGTAAAGGGAGAGTGAGAGGGATTTAATAAAAGGGGGTGAGGTAAGATGAAAGAAGAAGAAATATATATCAATATTATGAAAGAAAATTGGCTTCACGCACGGCATATAGAGACCGAAAGGATGTGGTTTGCCAATATATATGCCGTCATTATTGTTGCAGTGACTGCCTACGTCGCTCAACATGGTATAGGGTATTTCAGTATCGCAACTTTAAAAATAATTGTGATAGTGCTTTTACTAATTTCATTGATTTGGTTTTTTATTACGTTAAAACTTAATTTTGCGTTCAAAAATCATATGGATGCTATTAAAAAGATTTTCGACGATAAAAAGATACCATTAGGAAATGATTGGAAACTATATACAGGCTTGCCTCATTCTTATAGTGTAATAGACTATAAATTACTCTTTACTATAGCCTTCCTTCTCCTCGCTTTCTATGCACTTGCCATTGGAGGATTAATATATGCCATCGTTTGCCTATGTCAAGGGAAACTACCATTAACCTAAAATATATTAAGGAATAAATACAGAGTGCTTAAACCGTCTAAAGTCTTAATCATAGGGTCGGGGCCCATAATAATCGGGCAGGCGGCGGAGTTCGACTACGCCGGCACGCAGGCCTGCAAAGCCATGCGGGAAGAGGGCGTTATCTCCGTGCTGGTCAACTCCAACCCCGCCACCATCATGACCGATGAGGACGTCGCC
>DAOVRI010000158.1 GCA_030628245.1 Dehalococcoidales bacterium | reverse complement strand
GTAGCGACCTCCGGGTGGTTCCAGACCCAGCGTAAGCCCCAATCGGCCAGCGTGCGATTTTGTGAGTCATCCGCCCATATTGTAGCTACCGACTCCGGCGGCTCTCTGGTGAGCCTCCCACCCTTGAGCGGTTCGGTAACCACCACCGCCAGTCCCTTAGAAGCGGCGTACCTGATTCCGCCGACACCCGGGTGATGGTCGATATCCATATAGCTGTATTGAAATTGACAGAGTGCCCAGTTATCGTAAGCGTCCAGTATCTCCCTGAGGGTCTGGTAATAATCGTGGAAAGAGAACCCTATTTTATCAATGCGCCCATCGGCCATGGCCGCCTCCGCCCGGCTGAGTACATCCGTTCTCTGCAATCTGGGCCAGGTCTCCCGGTCCAGTCCCCCGATAAGAAAATAGTCTATCCGGTCGGTCTGCAGCCACTCAAGCCGGTCATTCAGATATGTGTCGAAATCCGGGGAGGCATCGATTATCAATGACGGCAGACTGGCGGCGATTTTAACTTTCTGCCGGTAGCCGTCTTGAAGCGCCCGACCGAGCAGGCGAGTCAGCCGTTCATGCTGCGCCATATCGTAAGGATAACCAATATCAAGGTAGTTTACGCCGCGGTCGATAGCGTAACGGAGCATCCTGATGACTTTGTCTTCATCTATGCCGGCGGGGTCGCCAGCGAGCAAGGGCAGCCGCATCACGCCGAAGCCCAGTACCGATACTTCCCAGTCCAGCCTGCCAAACCTGCGATACTTAATTCACGGCCTCCTTCACGGCAGTTATCCGCCCAATACCAGCGAGGGCTCGTGGCCGGGTGATAGCAGCCACTTACCCTCGCTAACAGTATTGCCTTTATCAGGAATAGAGACGATTATGCCTCTACCCACGGAGAAGCGTGTTCGCCGCTGAGACAAATCACGATAAAGCCATATGGCTTATCAACCCACCTGGTGATGAGCGGGAGATGGGGAAAGCCTGCGGGACAGATGGCGACGGTCGGCGTGTTGAAGATATGCCTTTCGTAGTCCTTACCCATACCTAGCTCAAGCTCAGCGCCCAGGTAATTCAAGTCATCAGGGTCAAGGCTTAAAAAGCACAGTATTTCCGCCTCGGGATGGTAATGGGCTTCGCCGGCGCGGTGCCATTTACCGCACCGGCTGTAAAATCCCCAGGTAAAATTAACTTCAAATCCCTCAAGGTCCTTGCCGTAGAGCCATACAATCTGGTCGCCATTTCCCGGTCCGACCCCCATCTCCGCAGGACGCATTACACCCTTACTATCTGTAACCATCCCAAATCCCGTCTGAACATCAGGGTCAACATAAGTCATCATTTTTTTAATTAAGTGCCCGTATTTTGAGTCTGTCGACTTGCTGGCCTGTTTGGGAACCGAATCAGCCTTGTAATCCGCCGCAAGACCGATTGAGTAGTGGACGATAGGTCTATCGAGGTTTTTAACCGTAACCGGGCCGTGCGGCATGCCTTTCGGAATAAGCACCGCCGAGGGCTCGGTGAAGACATGCTCTTCGCGCTCTTCGCCGAGCAGCACCGATACTTCCGCGCCCAGATAGAGGATATTGGTGTTATCCGTCCCCTCAAAGACGAGGACTTCATCGTAAGGGTGTACCAGAGCACCTTCAAGCGGGTGAAACGTGCTGGGCTTTTTCACGAACCCGTAAGAGAAATGGGCGTTAAATCCTTCCAGGTCTTTGGCTTCCATCCAGATACGGGGCTCGGCATACAGCCCTTTGGGCGGTTCCTTGATAACCATCGGTTTTACCAGATGCGCATACTCTTTTTCAGCCATTTTAAATACCTCCTTTGCCGGGTTGCTTCCTCTTTAAAGTCTACCGGGGTGGGCGGCCTTCCCGCGCCATGCGTCCGAAACCCCTCTCAGGGTCATACCGGCCCAGCGGTATGCCGCCGCCGACATTCAGCATCTGCCCGGTGATGTAAGACGACATCTCCGAGCACAGGAACAGATTCGTATAGCCGATATCTTCCGGCAGGCCGACTCTCCCTATCGGAGTGAACTGTCCCATCTGGTCGAGCATGGCGCCTCTTTCGCTGTCCGGGACCATGGACAGGACGGGGTCCCAGAACGGCGACTTGATAGGGCCCGGCAGAATACCGTTGACATTGATATTGCTGGGGCCCAGCTCATAGGCCAGGTTATAGACCAGCCCGATGATGGCGGCTTTGGCCCCGTGATAATCCACGGAGGGGCCGGGGGGATTGTAAACACCCATGGAAGAAATGAGGACAATCTTGCCGTATTTCTGCTTTTTCATGTACGGCACGACTTCCTTGCAGAAGAAGACATAACCCTTATAATTGAGGTCCGTCATCAGGTCGAAATATTCTTCCTGGGTATTCTCGACGCCCCTTGGAGGCCTGGCGCCCTCCTTGGTAGCCGTATTAGCCCTGCCACTGATAACGCTCCCACCGGCGCTGCCTATCAGGATATGCACCGTGCCGAACTTCTTAACGGTCTGGTCCACGCAGCCCTTGATTTGAGCGAGGTCGGTGATGTCACACTTGACGAAGATAGCTTCCTTGCCCTTTTTGCTGGCTTCTTCGGCCGTTTGCTTCCCCTCCTCCTCTTTGACGTCGGCGATGACGCAGTTGCAGCCTTCCTCGGCGAAGATTATGGCCGTAGCCCTGCCCATCCCCGTAGAACCGCCGTTGATAATGGCAACTTTGTCGGGCAGCAGTAACTTATTCAAATTATACCTCCTTACATATTTTTTAAAGGTATAACAATACCCTGACGAGTAAAAACGTCATAAAACGACTGTGTAAATTCTTAACGGCGCACATATTATAGACCCTGGCGTTCAGGATATCAACAAAGGCTTCAACCTGCCTTGCACATCAATTTTCCAGCGTGATATAATCGGTCTCAGAAAAGGAGGTAGCTATGGCCATAAAGAAGCTGGACTATTCAATATTTGAAAAATTCAATTTCGAAAGGAAACCCGTCGGCGTCAAGTTTTCGCTGGACAAGCCGGAAGGAATCAAGCCGACGGATAAGCTCCTGGCAATCTGCGAGCTTCTGGCAGAGGCCCAGACCAGCCAACCTTTTTACATCACCGCCGACAACATCCAGTGCGGCGGGCAGGTAATGGGAACACAGGAATATCCGCCGATAATGTACAGCGGGCAGATAGGGCCGATGTTTTCCATGTTTAAAACCCCGGGGGCCAATCGCCGGATTTACGATTACGTTCCCCATCTACCCAAGGATTCCGTTAAATACATAAGCTACGCAACCACCGACCGGATGACATTCGACCCTGACCTGCTGATTATTACCGCCAACACGACACAGGCGGAAATTATACTCAGGGCCAGCAGCTATTCCGACGGGAAGATGTGGCACAGCAAGGGAACGACATGCCTGGCCTGCGCCTGGATATACGCCCACCCGTACCTGAGCGGCGAAATCAACTATACCATCAGCGGTCTCGGCTACAGCATGAAGGCCAGACAGGTATTGCCCGAAGGGCTGTTTATTATTACCTTCCCCTTCGACACCGTTTCTCCGCTGATTGAAAACCTCAATGACATGGAGTGGGAACCTTACTGGTTCAACCTGGGCAGAGACGGATTCATCGGAGAGGTCCAGAGAAGAGACAAAGAGCTGAACGAACAACTAGGCATAGAACAGATCGAAACAACCAAGCCCCTGGAAAAGACCAAGTAAGTCTATTAATCAACTCCGCAACAATAACGGCACCAGGAATACGTACCCGGTGCCGTTTTTATTTTTCGTATTGGTAATATACTGTTACTACTTTACATCAATGCCGGGCAGGACGGCGCCCTGCTTGACCAGGGTCTTTTGTAGAATCCTGTAGTCCAGCTTCCTTAAACTGATACCCTGCTTTACCGCCAGGGCCGCCGCCGTCCCGGAAGCCTCACCCATGGCGCAACAGTGCGGTATTAAATTCATGCTATCGTTGGCGATTTTATCCGATGAGAAACTCCGGCCCGCTACCAGCAGTCCCTCCACCCTGACCGGCACCAGAGCGCGGTAAGGAATATACGAGCAGGTATCGCCTCCCCCCGGCCCTATCTTCGGAATCACGGCTATGGTATCGTCGAATTTCTTGCTGGAGTTCATATCGTCGCCGGTGACAACGTACTCACCGACGAGTCGGCGGCTGCCCCGCGTCCCCGTCTGGGAAGCCGTATCCAGGATAAAGCTGTTCTCAAAACCCGGGAAATTCTTCCTCATGAAGTCATGCCCGATACGCATCATCTTGCGCACGCTGACTTCCAGTGTGGTAAGGTCTTCGACATTGGTCGAGCTGAGACCCGGTATCCAGTTGTTCACCCAGACAACGTCATTACGATGTCCCGCTATGGGTAAAAAGAAAGTACCCGCCGCTTTACCCAGTTCTCCCATGAGTTCCTGCGCTTTCTTCGGGTCCTTTTCTCGGAACTCGTTAAACTTCCTGAAATCGCAGTTCCCCATGCGGAAAACCAGCGCCAGCATGGAACTCCTGAGCTTGGGGTCGATGGCGCCGTCGAATTCCGCCCCG
>DAOVRI010000024.1 GCA_030628245.1 Dehalococcoidales bacterium | reverse complement strand
GTAAACGGCGGAGCCTATCTTCTGCATGGTCTCGTTAAGCTCCTGGTTGGCCTTTTTAATGGCGTCAACATCAGTACCCTGCAGGGCCGACTTCACCGCGGCTATCTTTTCTTCGGCCTCTTTGTTCAGGTCCTCGGGAATTTTGTCCTTATTATCGCGCAGGGTCTTTTCCGCTTGGTACGCCATGGTGTCGGCCATATTCTTGGCCTCTATCTCGTCGCGGCGCCTGGCGTCGTCAGAAGCGTGCATCTCCGCCTCTTTCTGCATCTTGTCGACTTCCTCTTTGGAGAGTCCGCTGGAGGCGGTGATGGTTATCTTCTGCTCCTTGCCGGTGCCCTTGTCCTGAGCCCGGACATTGAGGATGCCGTTGGCGTCGATGTCGAAAGTGACCTCGACCTGTGGCACGCCGCGGGGCGAGGGTAGAATACCGTCCAGCATGAACCTGCCCAGCGTGCGGTTATCGGCGGCCATGGGACGTTCACCCTGAAGGACGTGAATTTCCATGCTGGGCTGGTTATCCGCCGCCGTACTGAAAATCTGGCTCTTGGCGGTAGGGATGGTGGTATTGCGCTGAATGAGCGGGGTGGCGACCCCGCCGAGGGTTTCGATGCCCAGCGTAAGAGGCGTTACGTCGAGCAGTAATATGTCCTTGACCTCGCCCTTAAGTACGCCGGCCTGTATGGCGGCGCCAATGGCGACCACCTCATCCGGGTTGACGCCTTTATGAGGCTCCTTGCCGAAGGACTCCTGTACCTTCTTCTGTACCAGCGGCATGCGGGTCTGACCGCCCACCAGGATGATTTCGTCAATCTGGGCGGCTGTTTTACCGGCGTCGGCCAATGCCTGTTTGCACGGGTCGATGGTTTTTTCCACGAGGTCCATGACCAGCTGCTCCAGCTTGGCGCGGGTTAGCGTGATATTGAGATGCTTGGGACCGCTGGCATCGGCGGTAATAAAGGGGAGGTTGACCTCGGTCTGCTGGACGGATGACAGCTCTACCTTGGCCTTCTCGGCGGCTTCCTTGAGTCGCTGTAAGGCTGTCTTGTCCTGGTGTAGGTCTATGCCCTGGTCTTTCTTGAATTCATCGCACAGCCAGTCAATAATTCTCTGGTCGAAGTCCTCACCGCCCAGGTGGGTATCACCGTTGGTGGACTTCACCTGGAAGGTTCCTTCGCCGAGCTCCAGTATGGAAATATCGAAAGTACCGCCGCCGAGGTCGTAGACGGCGATGGTCTCGTCACTCTTTTTATCCAGCCCGTAGGCCAGCGAGGCGGCCGTGGGCTCGTTGATGATGCGCAGCACCTCCAGCCCGGCAATCTTGCCGGCATCCTTGGTCGCCTGGCGCTGGGCATCGTTGAAGAAGGCTGGCACGGTGATGACGGCCTCGGTCACCTTATCGCCGAGGTGGGCCTCGGCATCGGCCTTCAGCTTCTGCAGAATCACGGCCGAAATCTCGGGCGGGCTGTATTCTTTGTCGCCCATGCCGACATGAACGTCGTTATTGGCCGCTTTAGTAACTTTGTAGGTTTTGCGCTTGGCGTCTTCCTCGACGGGAAGCTCGCGCCCGGCCGGCTCGCCCCATTTGCGCCCCATGAAGCGCTTGATGGCGTAGACGGTGTTTTCCGGATTGGTGATGGCCTGCCGCTTGGCTATCTGGCCCACCAATCGTTCTCCGTTTTTATTAATGGCTACCACTGAGGGTACGAGGCGGCTTCCCTCGGAACTGGTAATAACTACGGGCTCTCCTCCCTCCAGCACCGCCACCTCGCTGAAGGTAGTACCCAGGTCTATGCCTACTGCTTTACCCATTTACTCTTCCTCCTTTGTTTCTACCTCTCCGTCGCCCACCACTACTCTGGCGGGTCGAAGAAGTTTATCATGCAACATGTAACCTTTTTGAAATTCCTCGATAACGACGCCCTCTTCGCCCCGTCCCTGCCTTAAGGCTTCGTGGAAACTGGGGTCGAAGGCTTCTCCCATTGCCTTTATCGGCTTGACTCCCTGTCCTTCCAGAATGGTCTTGAACTTGCGTTCCACCAGCCTGATGCCTTCCACCCAGTCATGTTTGGCGTATTTAGCGGGTACGGCGTCGAGCGCCCGTTCCAGGTCGTCGATGACGGGCAGGAGGCCGAGGATAATGTTGGCGTTGGCGTAGCTGTTGAATTCCTGCCTTTCCTGCTCGGTGCGCCGCTTGTAGTTGATGAAGTCGGCCTGCGCCCTCTGCCAGTTGGTCAGGTATTCTTCGGCCTTTTTCTTTTCCTCGGCGAGCGCCTGTTCGAGGCTCTCCGCACTTTCTATTTCGGCGGCCTCAGGTTCAGTGACCTCCGGTTCCGGCTCGTCTTTTTTTATTTCTTCCGAATCTTTTGGCATCATTATTCCGTGTCCTGTTCGCCGTATGTTTCTCTGCCGTAAAGTCCGGCCATCAGCTGGCTCAGTACCGATGACATGTAGAAAACCGTGGGTATGGTGTGAGAATAGGGCATTCTGGTGGGGCCGACGACGGCTATAGTGCCGGTGGCTTCCTCGGGGAGGCCGTACCGGCAGATGACCACGCTGCAGTTCTGGATGGCCTCATCCTTGTTTTCTTTGCCGATGATGACCTGGACACCTTGCGGGCTCAGCCTGGACGGGACGATAACCTTTAACAGACCGCGGGCTTCGACTAATTCCATGAGCGTGCTCATCCGGTCGCTGTGGGCAAATTCCGGCTGATTGAGTATGAAGTGCCATCCTTCCAGGTACGGCTCCTGGTACTCCTGGCTGTCCTCGGCGTGCATAATCTCTATGAGGAAATCGGTCGCCTGCTTTTCCAGTGGCGAGAGCTCCGGTTTTTTGTCAGAAATCTGCCGGGCCGTTAAACCGTTGTAGGCGCTATCCAGCTTGCTGCTGGTTACGGTCAGGGTCGGTTGAGACACGGCCTCGTCGAAGGCAATCAATTTCTGCTTAACTTTGGCGCCATCAAGGACGACGATTACCAGTGCCCGGGCATCCTGTACGGCTATCAGTTCCATATGCTTCAGTTTACAGTCGGTCGATTTCGGCAGGCTGACGACCGCCACGTTGTGTGCCAGCTTGGCCAGAAGCGTGGCCGTGAGGCTTACCCAGGCCTCGACCTCTTTTTCCACCTGGTGAAAGGTGTGGCTTATCAGGCGCTGCTCCTCCCAGGGGAGGTTGACCACTTCAATCGACTCCACGTAATGGCGATATCCCTTGTCCGAGGGGATGCACCCGGCCGAGGTGTGGGGGCGGATGAGATAGCCTTCCCTCTCCAGAAAGGCCATCTCGTTACGGATGGTGGCCGGACTTACCCCCAGCCTGGCGTCATCGGCGACGACCTGCGAGGGCACGGGTATTGCCTGGGTGATGTATTGTCCGACGATATAATTTATTATTTTACCGCTTCGGGCAGTAATCATTTGTATCTCCGTTAGCAGTCTAAGCAAGAGACTGCTAATTATAATTTAGCACTTAGGAGAGCCTTTTGTCAAGAGAAATGACAGCGGATTTGGGGCGTTTCTTGACCGTGAATGCTGCCTGTGATACATTGTAACTGTGGATATTACCTGGTTAGGTCACTCTTGTTTCAGGATTAAAGGCAATCAGGCTGTCATCATCACCGACCCCTTCCCACCGGATTTAGGGTATTCCCTGGGCAAACAGACCGCCAATATCGTCACGGTCAGCCATCAGCACCCTTCGCATTCCTATGTCCAGGGCATCGGCGGGGAGCCGAGGCTGATTACAGGCCCCGGCGAATACGAAATCAGCAATGTCCTGATTATCGGCATAGCCACCTTTCACGACTCCGTGAAAGGGCAGTCGAGGGGTAAAAATACCGCTTACCTCATGGAGATAGACGGGGTGGCGGTATGTCACCTGGGCGACATCGGGCATGTGCTTAACGATGAGCAGGTGGAAGAGATGGGCAACGTCGATGTGCTGCTGCTGCCGGTGGGCGGAGTGAACACCATAAATGCCGCCATGGCCGCCGAGGTTATCCGCAAGCTTGAGCCGAAAGCGGTAATCCCCATGCACTATAAGACGCCGGCGCTGGACCGTGAATTGGACCCGGTGGAGGATTTCCTCAAGGAGATGGGCATGGGGCAGGTCGAACCCCGCCCCAAGCTCTCCGTCAGCAAGTCGAACCTGCCCATCAGCACGCAGGTATTTGTCCTGAGTTATTAGGGCTTTTCAGCAGTCCCGCCACCCCTTTCAGAAATATCTATTCCCACCCAGGCCGCCCTCGCATCATTTGCGGTTTAGCCCCTTCTGCAAAAGGGAGAAGCTAAATAATTCACATTCCTGAGCAACTGCGTAATTGCGCAAATCGTTATTCCCCGTTCAGAAAATCCAGCAGCAGGCGGTTGAAGGCCTGGCTATTCTGCTGATGAGGGGCGTGTCCGTAGCCCGGCAGCACCTCCAGTCGTGACCCCGGTATCAGTTTCTCCGCCCGGAGGGCGATAGACAAAGGCATATAGGGGTCGAGGCGTTTCCAGATAAGGAGCGTCGGCGCGGTCAGCTTGGCCAGTTCATCACTGCTGACCTGGTCATAATCATCCCCTTCCTTCGCCAGAAATTTAGGATAGGGCTGCGGACGGCGGAGCAGCTTGCGCAAAGCCCAGAAGAATGTAAACAGGGCGGAGCCGAACATGGAGACATTGCCGAGTCCGGAGGCATCGATGATGACCAGCTTGCTTATTTTTTCATGGTTATTGGAGGCGATGTCCAGGCATACCCTAGCCCCGAAGGAGTGTCCCACGAGAACCGGCTTTTCCAGTTGCAGTGTGTTAATAAATCCCAGTAAAAAGTCGCTGAAGTCCGAGAGGTAGTAGCCTTCCTCGCTTCTTTCGTTCTGCCCGAATCCGATAAGGTCGGGTGCGTAGAGGGTGTAGCGGTGGGCTAGGGCGGTCATCGTGTCGAACCAGTCGCGGGAGTCGCTGGCGCCGCCATGCACCAGCACGACCGGCGGGCCGACGCCCGCTTTTAAATAATGCGTCCGGTGGCCGTTAACGTTCAGCCTGAGTCCCTCGATACCTGTCTTGCTGTCCTTAGTCTCCTTTATCACTGTGAGCAGCCTCTATCTTGATAAAATTTATAAACCCCTCAAGCAAGCGGGATACCACTCTCTCCTGTCGGTAGACGCAGTAGAAGTCCCGGCTCAGCCGCAGGTCGCGCACGCCGACCTGCCGCACCAGGCCCAGCGCCAGGCTCTTTTTGATGGCCAGGTTCGACACGAAGGCGATGCCGGCCCCGACGGCCACTGCCGAGACGACAGCCTGGGTGCTCCCCAGGACGAGATTGGGGGTAAACTTCCTGAGGTCGAGTCCGGCCCGGGACAGCCGGCTTTCCAGGCTGCGCTGCGTGCCCGAGGTAGCCTCGCGGAAGATAAGCGGCTCGCCTTCCAGCTCGTCCGGTGATACCTCGCCCTTCCGGGCGAAGGGGTGCTCCGGGAAAACGATGAGGACAATCTCGTCACCGGCTACCTCGAAAGACGCCAGGCCCTGTCCTTCCGGCGCCACGCCGCAGAATCCCACTTCGTAGGTGTTATCACGCACTCTATTAATGACCGTGAGCGAATCGGAGACGTCCACCTGGATTTTTACGGCCGGGTGCCGCTGCTTGAATTTCGCCAGGAGCACGGGGAGCAGGAACTCGCCGGGGATGGTGCTGGCGGCGATAAGCAGGTCGCCGGAAATCTCCTCCCGCATCTGCTCCAGGTCGTGCTGGAGGCGGTCACGCTCCGCCTCTATGGAATCGGCGAACTTAAGAAGGCGCTTGCCGGCGGCGGTCAGGGTAATCGCCCTCTGGGTGCGGTCGATAAGGCGCATGCCGAGCTCGCGTTCCAGCTTCTGAATCTGGAAAGACACCGCCGGCTGGCTGATGGCCAGCTTCCTGGCTACCTCGGAAAAGCTGCCGAGCCTGACGACTTCCTGGAAGGTTTTAAGGTGGTCAATATTCATAATACCTTGAGATGTATAAGAAAAACTTATCTTGCGTTAAGAATATACTTATGATATAATCCTCTGTGATTATTGTATGGCATTAAGGACGATTCATCAAGTAAAGAGAGGGAGAGACTCGCAAGCTAAAAAGAGGTAAAATATGCCATTAAAAACGATTTTAATACAATCAGAGGTACTGGGTAGAGGTGATGAAGAACTTGGTATGTTACTCATGGCTAGTTTTTTACGCTTGCTCGAAGAGAGCCAGGACAAACCGAAAACTCTGGTATTCTGGAATGCGGGAGTGCGCCTGATATGTGAAGGCTCCTGGGCCCTCGGACATCTCAAAAAGCTCGAGGAACTGGGAGTTGAGATATTAGCCTGCACTACCTGTCTTGAATATTATGAGCTTGTGGATAAATTAAGGGTTGGCAAACCGACAACAATGGGCGAGTCAATTCAGTTAATGCTCAGTTCAGACATGGTTTGTTTATAAGCTTGGACTATTTTCAATTCGCGCGCATACTGGCGCTCTCAATCGTTGGGGAGTAGAATATAACCGAGGTGGATTATATGGACGATAAACCTAAGCGCCTCACCGAGACCGTTCACGGGTCGGGTTGAGCTTGCAAGATAGGTCCGGGTGACCTCGCCCAGGCGCTGGCCGGCCTGCCGTTCCAGTCCGACCCCAACCTCATCGCGGGGCTGGAGAGGGCCGAGGATGCCGGCGTCTATAAGCTCACGGACGACCTGGCCGTCGTGCAGACGGTCGATTTCTTCACGCCGATAGTCGATGACCCGTACGACTTCGGGCGGATTGCCGTGGCCAACTCCCTGAGCGACGTTTACGCCATGGGCGGCAGGCCCCTGACGGCGCTCAATGTCGTCTGCTTCCCGCAGGAAGTCATGGATATCTCCATCCTGAGGGAGGTGCTGCGGGGGGGCATGGATAAGATGCACGAGGCCGGGGTGATACTGCTCGGCGGGCATAGCGTGGAAGACCCGGAGCTCAAGTACGGACTGGCGGTCACGGGCACCATCCACCCCGATAAGGTGATTCACAATAATGGCTCCAGGGCCGGCGACTGCCTTATCCTGACCAAGCCGCTGGGCACCGGCATCATCAGTACGGCCATCAAGGGCGGTATGGCTGGCGAAGAAGCCATCGCGAAAATCGTGAAGTCCATGACCACCCTGAACCGGACGGCCTCGGAGTTGATGCTGGAGGTCGGCGCTCACGCCTGTACCGATATTACCGGCTTCGGCCTGCTCGGCCATGCTTGTGAGATGGTTGAATGCACCGAGGTCGGCATGACGATTAATGCCAATGCTGTCCCGTACTTCCCCGAAGCGAAAGAGCTTGCCGAGATGGGCATGATTCCCGGCGGACTGCACCGCAACCGCGAGTTTCGTAAAGACATGGTGGATATTGCCAAGAAGGTGCCTCAATATTTGCAGGATATCCTCTTCGACCCCCAGACCTCCGGCGGACTGCTGATAGCCGTGCCGGGAAAGAAGGCGTCACGGCTGCTGGAAAGACTTCATAAAGAGGGCGTAACCGGGGCGGCGGTAATCGGGGAGGTGGCGGCGGAGCCGAAGGGTAAAATTATGGTTGTGTAAACGTCAGGCCAGGTTGATAAAAACTTCTCATTCGTTTAGAGTGTTTTTAGATACCTCGTGAGGTTGTGAAGGTGCGGAATCTCAAAGAACTGCTGAATATCACCACCAAAAGAGACAGGATAAGGGCGACGATTTGCTCCGCCATAAAGTCGAGGCGCATTATCGAGTTCTACTATCATGGCGGCTACCGCACCGTCGAGCCGTTCTGCCTGGGAGTGGTCTTGTCCGGCGGGGCCGATAACGAGTCGCTCGTCTGCTACCAGATTGGGGGATTCAGCGAATTGAGGGAGGTGGTGGGGTGGAAGCTCTACCGCGCCTCGGAAATGGAAGATATAGAAATATCCAATGAGCAGTTCAGCGGTGACCGGCCCGGCTATGACCCGGATGACATGGACATGGCGGTAATCCGCTGCTATGTGACTCCGGTGAAAGCAGCGCCGAAAGCGGCGGCAGTACCGGCTAATGTGGAACTCCGGGAGCCAGAGCCAGAAAATCTAACTCACAACGAGCTTATGAGAAGGTTCCGTTTTACTCACCCCATCCCCATCCCGGAACTATATACCCGTGTCTTGTCCGGCCCCCCGGTGAAACCGCTGCCAGAACGCGTAGAATCAAAATTTACGCCCTTAACACAGCTATTTGATAGTCATTACTTGGTCGGTCAAACCGGCTAGAATTTGGGGCACCGGCGCCGACATACATTATCGATTTTCTACGTACGTGTGTTATCGTGCATGGTCGGCAATTGCGCAGTTACTCTCTTAAGGAGTTCCTGGTTGTCCCTGACGCCGCGCACATCGAGGCTCGTCTGGCGGAAAGCCCGTACCATGGCCTCGATGAGCTTGGTCTTGCTGAGTTTCTTACCGCCGCTGAATTTAGCCGTCGATGCCAGGTTTTCCAGGTAGGCGTCTTCTTCATGGTTGAGAAAGACGGACAGCTTAATCACGGCCGACCTGGGCGGGTCGGGTTTCGGGATGGTCGGCCCCGGTTCCGGCGCCTTTGCCGAGGCGGGACGGTCGATGCCGGTGAGGCGGTCCAGGGCGGTTCCGTAGGCAAGCTCCTCGGTTATCTTAGCTCTTTTCATGCAGCACCTCTTCTGTGAATGATCTGTAGGCTTCAGCCCCATCGGACCTGGGGGCGTATGTCAGTATTGACATCCCGGCAGCCGGGGCTTCCTTAAAACGGACGCTGGCGGGAATGGTGGTATCGAACACTTTTATTCTATCGCCGAAGGCCCTCTTGGTGACCTGGATGACCTCACGACTGTGCAGGGTACGGGAACTGGTCATGGTGAACAGTATCCCCAGAATCTCCAGGGATGGGTTGATTCTATCCTGTACGCGGATGATGGTGGTCAATAACAGGGTCAGCCCCTTCATCGCCAGAAAGTCGGCCTGCAGGGGTATGAGGACGCTATCGGCGGCGGAAAGGGCATTGATGGTCAGCAGCCCCAGGCTGGGCAGGCAGTCCACTAGGATAAAATCGTAGTCCTTGCGTACCGACTGGAGCATTTCTTTCAGCATCAGTTCGCGGGTGAAGGCGTTCACCAGGTCGAGCTGCGCCTGTGATAGCTCGATGTTGGCCGGGACGAGGTCAATATTGGGGTTATCGGTCTTTAAAGTGACATCGCGGATGGAGAAATGTCCGTTGTTCCTGATGGTGCTTGTCAGGACATCGTAGCACGTCAGCTCCAGGCTGTCCGGGTTGACCCCCAGGCTGACGGTAAGGCTGGCCTGCGGGTCCCAGTCGATAAGGAGGACACGTTTGTCGTGCTCGCTTAAACCCTGGGCCAGGGCGGTAGCGGTGGTCGTCTTACCGACGCCGCCTTTCTGGTTGGTAATGCAGATAACAGTCATAGCCTGGACTCTCCGGTAGATTATAGCGCAATTGCGCAACTGCGTCAATGCTCGATTGCGTAGCTGCGCCGCTTCCCCCTTCCCGTCTCCGTCACGAAAAGGAAGACCACCAACGCCACCGCCGAAAGCCCCGCCCAGAAAACGAAGGGCAGACCTTCATATATAGCTATCAGGCTGTTGCCTGCCATTTACTTTAAAAGTCCCCGCCCCGCTAAATCGGCGGCGACATCGCTGAGCTGGAGGTCTTCCAGCTTGGCCCTTGTCGGCAGGCCGGTTTCGACGTCCCAGCCGCGATACCCGTAATACTCGCTCTTCATATTTTCGAATTCTTCTCTATCGATTACCACCCCTATTTTGGATATTATCTCGCCGTCTTTACCCGGCGCCAGGCATTCGGCATCGTAGAAGAGTTCGCCCTGTTGCAGGGGGTTGGTGTGGAAGTGTTCCAGCAGCCGGTCGCCTTCACGCCCCGGCCATCCCTGGCGGAGCAGTACCGCTCTTTGCAGGTTAAAGATTCTTTCACCCATTCGGTACAGTTCCGCCTCGTCAATCTCTTTTCCCGTAATCGCCGAGTAAATTTCGGTTTCCGTAACCGGCGCGGGACCGTCTCCTATGTAGCGGAAGGGCTGGGACATCGTCCACCGGAGGTCACAGACGACAAGGCTTTCCTTGGCGAAGACGCGGTCCTGGAGTTTCTTGGCCGCCAGCGCCTTTCCTTCGTACGTGGAGAAATCCGCCGCAATGGCGTTCCCCCAGATTTTCTCGGCGACCTTGCGAAAGTTCTCGATGGTGAACATTTCACCCGTCTTGGCTCCCTCCATGCCGACCCACATCATCAACATATTACAAACTTCATGAAGCTGCTGAATCGGGCGTCTCGGCTCGGTGGCGTAGATAAGACCCGTCGTTATAAACAATCTCGGGTCATAGTCCCTCTTCTCTCCCCCTCTGGTAGCGATGAACGTGCTCAGCATTTCCCTGGCTTTCGGTCCGACCGACTCCGCGGCGGGTATCAAGCCATTTGAAAAAATTTCACCGAACCCTTCTTTAAAAGTGATTTTCCTGGTGAGTTCTTCGATATACTCGGGGCTGCCGACCCTGGATAGCGGGAGCCCTGTTTCCTTTTCGTTGATAAGTCCTTCCTGATAGCAGGCGTCAAGCCACTCAATCATACTTTGCATTACGGCGGTATCAAGGCCATAGCCGTCGCAGAGCCTCGTGGCCTGCAAGCGCGCCCCGTCCGGCTTGCCGAGATATCTCGTGACCATATCCCCGTAAACATCGGAAGCCTGGCAGAGCGATTTATAGAGCCGGCTACCTTCACCGTCATATATCTGGCGGGAGCAGCCGATGCCGCATCCGTAGCAGGCATGGTCGCGGGTGAGTCCGGGGACCGCCCACAGTGAAGGCATGGGCACACTGGGCTTCGTTGCCGCAATGCGGTCGACCAGCTGCCGTACCCTGTCAGGGTCGGCGGCCACCGGTCTCTTATCGCCGGCGGCGATGACGATGGCTTTAAGGTTTTTCGAACCCATTACAGCGCCGAGCCCGCCGGAGCCGGAGGCGCCCCCTTCCGCCAGCACGGTGGCAAAGGGTATCAGGTTCTCTGCGGCGGGACCGATGGTCAGGACACTTACATTTTTACCCAGTTCCGCTTTCAGATTGTCGCTCGCGTCGAAGGTGGTCTGGCCCCAGAGACGGGAGGCGTCCCGTATTTCGGTCCTGCCGTCATGGATGTATATATAGACGGGTTTATCCGCCTTCCCCTGGACTGCCAGGGCGTCGTAGCCGGCGTATTTCAGCCAGGCCCCCCACCTCTCCCCCAGGTTGGCGTAGGAGAAGGATTCCGGGTCGCCAGCCGGAGATTTCCCGAAGATTTTCCAGCGGAAACCGGCAAACCTGGGAAACCCGGTAACGGGACCGTTGGCGCAAATAAAGCAGTTCTCCGGGTCGAAGGCTTTTGCCTGCGGCGGGACCATCTCCCAGTAGAGCCTGGCCGCAATGCCGTGGCCTCCTATAAATTTAGCCGCGTAACCGGCGGTCGGCAGCTTCGTTATCTTTCCATCCGATAGATTAACCTTTAAAATCTCTCCGGCATAGCCGTATTCCGGCATTGAATTAATGGCCCTTTCTTAACGTGATTTTAAACCCAGCTCTTTCAGCTTGGCGGGGGTCGGGGTGCCGTCTTTGTCCCAGCCGCGCACCGAGTAGTACTCGTCGAGCATTTCATCGAGGTCTTTCTGGCTGATAAGCTGTCCTTTGGAAGCCCCCGCCTTGATGGGCTCGGTCATGAGGCGCTTGGGGAAGGTATCGTCCTTGCGGCCGAAGCCCGCGCCGATATTGAACAGGCGGGCGATATTATTCAGCCTTTCCCCGATTTGCTGGATTTCTCCGGCGGTGAAATTCATACCGGAGGCGGCGTTGACCAGGTCGGCGGTGTTCTGGCAGGCAATATCGGGTAGGGCCATGTCAAGGAGGAAGGCGCACATCGTGGCACAGTCGCAGGTGACGGAGCGGACGTCCTGGTTCCACTTGGTCAGCCGGCCCTTGCCTTTGGTGGCCATTCTATCCACCTTCTCGGGGATGGGAATATCGAAGATTTCCTGGAAGGCATAGCCCCGGTTGTGGTCGGCGCCGGTGTAGGAAGTGGCGTAGTTCAGGCCGTGGGCCTTGGCGCCCCTGACATCGTAGGCGGGCAGCTCCAGGCCTTTTATCTGCATGGCGTAGTCCCCGGTGCCCTTGCCTATCTTCTCGGCGGCCTTTTTCGTGCCCTGCCCCAGGAGCGCGCCGAGTCCTTCCTGGTAGGCTATTTTCCGCAACATCTCAATCACGGCGGCGTGATTGCCGAATTTCAGGTCGAGGCCGTCGGTATCCTTCCTGGTGAGTATGCCCTTTTCAAAGAGTTCCATACCCCAGCCGATGGCGACGCCCGCCGAGATGGTGTCGATGCCGTACTCGTCGCAGAGACGGTCGGCGGCGATGACGGCGGGCAGGTAGTCCACCCCTACCGTGCTGCCCAGCGAATAGGTCGTTTCGAACTCAGGGCCCTCGCTGAGATAGCCGGCATAAGGCCCCGAAGTGACGAGTTTCACCTGGCTGCATCCCACCGGGCAATCGTGGCAGTGCGACCGGGTGACAATCATTTCGTCCTGGGCTTTAAGGCCGAGTCCCGGAATCATGTTAATCTGTCCGGTAGCCGACCAGTTTTTGATGGAATAAATCCCCATTTCCGTCATGGCATCAACCACCATGGGCGTGCCCGCTTTGGCGAACTCCGGGTAAAGAACCGGGCTGTCTTTCATGGCCTTGTTCATGGCCTGCCGGGCTTTCTTGAAACTGGCGGCATCGGCGATATCCGGCCTTTTATGTCCGCGCACGGCGATGGCCTTGAGGTTCTTGGAGCCCATCACCGCCCCCAGACCCTTTCTGCCCGCCGCCCGGCGCTCGTTAATGATGCAGGCCATGGGGACGACTTTTTCGCCGGCGGGGCCGATGCAGGCAATCCGGTAATTGTGGTCGCCGAGCTCCTCCTTGATAAAGAGCTGGGTATCGGTGGTCATCATGCCGCTCAGTTTTTCGGCGCTCCTGAATTTTACCCCGCCGTCCTTGATGGCGATATAGGTGGGCTTATCCGCCTTGCCCTCGATGATAATCATGTCGTAGCCGGCCATTTTCATCTCAGCAGGGAACTGCCCTCCGGCGAGGGCCATGCCGACGGCGCCCGTCAGCGGCGACTTGGCCACCACGGCCATCCGACTGGAGCAGCTGGCGCCCGTGGCCGTCAGGGGGCCGACCGCGAAGATGAGCTTGTTGGCTTTATCCAGCGGCGGGGTATCCGGCTTCACCTCGTCGTAGAGGCATTTGATGGCAAAACCGGCACCTCCCAGGTAATTATTAGCCAGTTCCTCCGGGACCGCTTCTTCCCTGGCCGACTGCTTGCTTAAATCTATCCTCAGAATCTTGCCTGTGTAACCACCTTTATACATCAGATTGTCTCCTTTTCAGCATTAAGTTCGTGAAAAATAACTCGAGCCAGTTTTCATCTAGTTACCGAT
>DAOVRI010000012.1 GCA_030628245.1 Dehalococcoidales bacterium | reverse complement strand
GCACTTCCTTTACATCCCCGTTGGGCTCAACCCTGATACCAGCCTGATGCCTACCGCTGAGCAACGGGAATTAATGAGACAGCGGGGAGCACAGCGCCTCCGCAACGAGAAGCCAATCTTTGTTATTGACTTCTGGAACGATGCTCCCTATGTCGGCGGCTGCATCGCCGGCGGCCGCAGCTATTTCCACATCAATGCTCGCGGCGATGTTGAGCCCTGCATCTTTGTCCACCTGGCAGTGGACAATATCAAGCAAAAGAGCCTGAAGGAGGTCATCAACTCACCCTACTTCCGGGGGATTAGGGCTCGTCAGCCGTACACGGACAACTTGCTACGTCCGTGCATGATTATTGACCACACCCATGTGCTGAGAGAGCTTTGTGATGAATTTCACCCCTGTCCCACTGATGGCCCGGTGTGTGAGCTTGTCACTTCCCCGGTGAATGATGCCCTGGATAAGTACTCTCAGGAGGTAGCCAAAATATTGGACCCGGTCTGGGAGCGTGAAGTCGCCCATCAATTTGCTCCTGATATATCCGCCAGTGGTGGGGTGGATGAGCAGAAGTCGTTGGTAAAGCCAGCTTAGTCAGGTCTTTCTAACAAGCTAAAAGGGATAGTTACCGAATAACCTTAAAGAGGAGTAGTCATGACGGTAAAGATTGTTACTGACAGTGTCGCCGACCTGCCATCGCAGGTAGCTCAAGAACTCGGGATTAGTCGCATTGTGTTTATAGCCTACCGCCGAAAATGGCCCAGGTATAATATTTGACTTAAGCTGCTTAAACAAAGCACAAAACCCGTGTTTCAGGTGGAGTTCGGCTCTCCCCCGTGTTAAAATTCTTTCGAAAAATTCGTTAATTTTCGATGCCATCGGTTAGGGGCCGATACGTAGTGATGTTGTTTTGATGTTGGTATTGCCGGAAGAATCATAATTAGCGGGAAGGAGAACATAGTATAATGGGTGAATCGAAGTATGATAAATATATAATAGAGGGTCCGAAGACTAACCTCAAGCTGGCGCCATACAGGATAAGAACTGAAGATTTCGTCCCGGGCATGGAGACCCGCCTGTTGCATCTAGATGAAGAGGTTTTAAAAGGTGCCTTTTATTTATCGTGTTTCTGGTTTTGGAAAGGGTCCGACGTCGTTTTGGTCGAAACTCATACGCATGACTTTGATGAGGTTTTGACATTTATCGGGACTGATCCGGATGCTCCGTATGACCTTTGTGGTGAAATCGAGTTCTGGATGGAAGATGAAAAGCTGTCAATAACGAGAAGTTGCTCGGTTTTTGTTCCCAAAGGAATGAAGCACTGCCCTTTTGTTGTCCGGAGAGTTGATAGACCAATTTTCCATTTTACGACCGGGCCGAAAGGTATGTACCGCTGAATAAAAACGGGTAATAATCGTTTGCCTGTTAAGCCAAAATAGAAAGATGCAATTGAATGTGACCTACCCCCAAAAACTGATCCAGAAGTCGTCTTAGACTGGAAATCAAATAAGAGATAGGGGTATTTAATCCCTAGCTAAACAAAACAAAGCGTTGTTTCGGGTGTAGTTCAACGGGCGGTTCAGGGAAGAATGCTTGAATGAAAGCTGGTTCCTGTCTCTTGAAGATGCCAGGGAGAAGGTGGAATCATGGCGGTAGTTCTATAACCGGGAAAGGCCCCATGGATCGCTGGGCAACGTACCACCGCTTGAATTTGCCGGTGCTCAGGTGGCAAAATAACGTGAAAAATCACTTTATAATTGGCCCTAAGACGGGGTTCACCTCAATACCGGTGACTCTAACATAGGAAGTCGTATACTTTATAGGGGCAGGTCACCCACATTTATTCGGTAGCCTCGGTATGAACTTCGAAAATCCTGGAACTAGATAAGAAATTGGAATGGAGGAGAATCATGATAAAGTATGAAGAATATGATTGCCTGTTGAACCTGGCGAAAAAGAGGCGTACGGTCCGCCAGTTCAAACCTGACGCCGTGCCCGAAGGGTACATTGAGAAAATCATCGAAGTTGCGCGTTGGGCCCCGTCCGGTTTCCACACGCAGCCGTGGGAATTCGTTGTGGTAAAAAAGAAAGACGTAAGGGAGGCTATCATTGCCGCTCTTGACCGGTACGCTCCTCCCATCACCAATACTGACCCCGGTGGCGACCCCTCGGACGCTCCCCAGAGGAGCTTTCGCGATGCGCCAGTATTTATTATTCTACTGGCCGATTGGAGGGCAAAAGCGGGTCTACCCGGTCATCCAACGGAGATCGATATGCGGGTTAACAGCATCTATAGCTCCAGCCTGGCCAGTGCGTTTCTCTACCTGCACCTAGCGGCGGCGTCACTCGGGCTGGCTTCACAATGGTACTCTGCCACGTCGCGACCGGAGGCGGAACGGGAGATAAGAAGCATCATCGGCATTCCGGAACCCATGACGATTTACGACATGATGGTACTCGGCTATCCGGCCGCCCCGCTAAAACCCAAGCAAGTCAGGGAACTCGCCGGAATGGTTCATTACGATGATTGCGGACCACAAAATTTCCGCACCGATGAACAGGTCCTCGCCGACGCGCGAAAAACCTGGGAATGGTGCATGTCCGAACACTTGAGATCCTGATTTCACTAAAAGGCTAACAGACAGTGACTAAACAAAACACAGGATCGTTGTTTCAGATGGAGTTCGACTCTACTCCATCTCCCCGTCCAATGAGATATTATTATGATTTTATAAAGCTAAACAGATAGGTTAAAGGCAAACTTAAAAGTTCCACGTATCGTACACCACCGCCCACTTTACTGGACTTGAACAAATTTCGCGTAATTGAAAATAACGAAGCTAAATAAAATATAGGATAAAAACCGGCGTGATTGCGCTAACGCCTTCTAAGCAGCGGGTCGCGGGTTCGAATCCACCCGCTGCCACCATTTTTAGCTTCAAATACTAGGGAATTTGTATGTCATTTTCCGTTGCCTCACCCTGGTCCTCGCCTTTATGAGCGTCTGCGTACCTTAACGCTCTTTGCAACAACTTTTTAATTTCTCGATGAATCCATTCTAGAGGTACTCCTGTTCTTTCCAAATCAACAACCAGGTGGAGAGCGGCCTCAAGCCGCTGTTCTTGTGTATGAAACAATTGCCTCTTTCTTTGACGTACAAGTTCTCCCATAATTAAACGCTTCAAACCATGTGGTCGAGAAAGCATATTAACAATTTCCCATTCTGGTAGACCCAGAGCAGCACCAAACATTCCGATAATCCCAGGTGACAGTTCCCTTTTTGTCTTTAATTCATTTCGCAGATATTTGTACGTCGCTTCCAAAGCGGGAGGGCATCCATTCCACTGGGGAAAATACCTGCGGGCTGTAGGGAGTTTCATCTGTAAAATTACCCCTGCTTCGCGAGCGTTTTTCCCCTGTCTGAATAACTCGAAACATCTTTGTCTTAGTGATTGCCCAACATCATCTCTTTGGATAGGATATTTACGCCGGTCTTTACTGAAATCAAACGGTAAATTAAACCTCATCATTGTTTCTCCTTCTTATATCGTTACACTCAAACTCTCTGCCGGGGAATATGCCTTCATTTTCTTTTCCACATCCGAGTCGGCAAGCTCCGCATAATGACGGGTCATATCCAAGGAAGAGTGTCCGAGTATCCGCTGTAACGAAAAAACGTCGCCGCCATTACGTAGGAACTGTATTGCAAAAGAATGCCTCAGGACATGGGGAGTGCATTTTCCCGCGGTAATTCCTGATCGGATGTAGTAAATTTTCATACGGTGTGCCACAACAAATCGCGTAAGTGGTCTACCATGCTGGTCAATGAAAAAATACGGAGAATCAGACACCGGCCGCCAGAGCTTTTGGTATTTTAATAGCACCTTGAATACCTTTGCACTCATAGGGACTACCCTCTCCTTACGCCCCTTTCCTCTCACCAGAAAGCAGGATTGAAGAAAATCTAAGTCGTCTACCTGCAGGTTGATTAGTTCCGATAACCGTATACCGGTATCCAGAAGTAGCAATATCATGGTATGGTTCCGGAATCCGCGGTGAGTCGTCCTGATAATGCTGTTCAGCATTCTCTGAATCTCTTCCTGAGAGAATGTGCTGATTACCTTCTTGGGTGTTTTGGGGAGTTTCAAGCCGGCCATAGGATTATGTGAAATGTACTCTTCATTGAGGAGCCACGACCAGAATGCTTTTATCGTACGGGCATATCCCTGTACTGAGAAGGCGGATAATGGCTTATCGTCTTTAATATTATAATGGTCTTCCCACCTTTTAACTCCAGTTTGCAGGTGGGAGATAAACTGACGAGCTTCCACTACACCAATTTCGCTTATAGACCCGGGCAGTTGGTTATTCTCGAGAAACCGGGCGAAGCGTTTCAGGTTAGTTGTATACCATTCAATGGTCTTGGGGCTTTTCCCTTCTGTGCTCAAACAGAGCGCATAACTTTCTGTCAGGCGTACAATGTTGAGGCTAATTTCTGTCATTTGCTCCTCCTTTTTTACCGAATCAGGTGTTCAGAGGAGCTGTTTTTTGGAGGGATTTTTCAGGAAATCGGGGAATTTAGCTTCAAAATCGAGGGGAAATAGGCCGTGCCGGCCTCGAACCTGTGACACCCTGATTAAAAGATACAGACCACTTATATCACCCCGTAGCCCCACGTAGCGTGGGGTATCATTTTGTTAGATCACCAAATGATGATTCGTATCTAATTGTGTCGTTAGGTGGTATGGAGTGCTAAACAGTTCGTTAGCAAAAATGTTAGCAAAACATAGTAATAACTACTATAAACAGAGGGATGGGGAGAGTAAGATCCCCAATATCGGCAATATTGGGAGGTGAGCAAAGTGAACCTTAATCAAAAGCAGAAGGATGCGTTACTCAGCATCCTTGAGTACGAGCAAGGTCGTGACCCGAATGAGAACCGCCTGGTTGAAGCTTTTACCGGCAACAATACCGACTGCTCACTCAACTTCACTCCCAAGATGAACTATGAAACGCTCATTGATGGCTATAAGCACATTCTCAATACGATCTATTCCCCCAAGCATTATTACGAACGGGTCAAAACATTCTTAAGGGAATATAAACCTCGCGGGAAAATAGTCGGCAGACTGCAATTTCACCATATCAGGGCATTCTTAAAATCGATATGGTTTTTGGGTATCAGAGAAAAGGGGCGAAGATACTACTGGAAACTGTTCCTTTCGACCCTGCTGAAGCAACCGCGGAAATTCCCCATTTCAATAAGCCTCAGCGTCTACGGTTATCATTTCCGCAAAGTCGTTAAGAAGTACATTAGCCTACCTGTTCAGAATTCTCGGCCTTCCCGTTAACCAGGGAATCAGGGGGCAGGGCAATCAGCTAAGGCAACCTGGTAATAAACTTCGATTGGCGTGGCCAGTGATGCCTGCCAAGAATCGTCCCATCCGCTTATCCGGCATGTCCTACCATGCGGACACATGCCTGCCACGAGCGTTCGGAATCCGGCTCATGATAGGTGCATCCTGATACTGATGCCAGTATTAACATTAACTCGCGGTACAGGAAAACCAGAACAGTCCGTATTTCAGGCTCCCGCAATCACTGCTATTTGCTTTTCGTCGGGTCTTCCATCTTACCCGGCCCAAATGCAGAGTAGTCCAGGTCATAAAACTGCTTGCAGGTGGTAAATAAACCATAGTGCAAACCACCCAGGACTATTTTTGCCTCAGCAGAATCACGATAATACTTCTCGTAGTTATTCTCACGGACATAGCCGTAGGAACCCATCAGCTCCATCCCCTTCAGGATAAGCTCCGGAGTTTTCTGGGTAATAAAGGCATGCACAGCATGCCCTTTAGCCATCATAGCCTCCGAGGTCCAATCACCATAAATATCCATATGGTCATACTCATAGGCCAGCTCCAGAAAAGCGGCTCTGGCCACAGTTATTACCGAGGCTATCTCACCCAATATTATAGCCGCGTGGAGGTGCTGGTTGATTGGCTTGCCACCGGCTACCCTCTCTCCCGTATATTCAAGGAGTACATCAAATGCCCCCTGTAGAATACCTGTCGCATGTGCCGAATTCAGAGGCATGGGGACAGACAGGGTACTTTGGTAGATAGACCAGGCTTCAGGCCCCTGCAGTCCCCACTCCTTGGGTACCCTGACATTGTCAAAGTAGGTAGAGGTGTTTCTGTCACCTTGCATACCGCATTTGACCTCAAATTTGCCATGGGAAACTCCCGGCCAGGGTTCGGGAACATAAACCAGAGCAAATGCGTCTACCCCCAGCTTTGGGTCCATATTACAAACCACGCAATTGAGGTCAGCTATGCCACTATTAGATGCCCAAAACTTGTTTCCATTTATTACCCATTCGTTACCTTCGAGTTTGGCTCTCACCCCTATCGTTCTGCCCTCATTCTGCGGATTCTCAGCATCAGTGGCAGACTCCGTTTCACTCATGTTAAAGCAGGCAACGGCTAACTCGTTGCCAACGAACTTAGGGGTAAATTTATCAAACACTGCTTTTGCCCATGCCTTCGCCTTTGGAAGGGGTGAAAAGTAGGCTGTGCTAGCCGGTGTCCACCCCCAGTCAGTGCAGGCGCTGTGCATACTGATACCATAGTCGCCGCGTCCAACCTGCTCCTGCTTCAGGGCACCGGCAACTATGGAACCCATCTCCGCAATGCCACCATACTCTTGCGGTATCATGCTCTTCTGGCAACCAAGGTCTACCTGTAATTTCTTGAGAATCGGGTTAATTATTTCTTCATGTGTTAAATCATCGTCAATTTTGTCACGAACAGGCATAATCTCCTTGTCGGTAAAATCAGCAAACATCTTCTGTATCATTCGATGTTCTTCTTTGACGAAACACTCCGGGTACTGCAATTTGTACCATTGACTGGTCTGGTCTAACATTTATCTCCTCCTTAAAATATAAAGTTTTTGGTAAGCTATCGGCATTTGGTATTTACTCTCTCTGGTTATTAAATGCTCTAAATAACAGTTACTCCTTTCCTTATCTTTTTTCATTCCGCCGGAACCGTCATGGTTACAGCTAGAAACTTTGTGGACGGAACGCCACCCGCGACTCCTCAGGTTATCCAAGCGTTTTACTGTCGCCGGATTATACGTTACCAACAGGGATGCTACTATAAACACCTTAATGTTGTCAACAACGGATAGGCTCAAGGGCTATAGCTACACCATGTGTTTGTCCCCTGTGTGCGTTATTAGAACCCTCGGGTCCAGATTACTTAACAAAGTGTTCATAGCTATGATATACCATCTGCAGTAAGATTGTTCCGACAAATGAAAAAACCCGCATTTTAAAAGAAGCTCAAGCTGGATACAAGAGAGCATCATGTGCCCGGTAGCCCGGGTAGACCAAATTATTTCACAGTTGAAAGGGGGGATAATTATGTAATGCGCATGAGTGGGTTAAAATGGCAAATTACCCGAAATAGGGGAGGTATTTAATTATGTGGAAGACGGTTAGAACATACGGTATACCATTGTTAGTTTGTGCCGTAATTATCTCTACATTTATTGGCGGGTGCGCCGAGCCAGCACCGGCACCAGACATTCCCAAAGAAATTCTTATCGGTGATACCGTGTCGTATACGGGCCCGTATGCAGTCTTTGGGGGAGTCTCAAGCTTCGGAACAGAAGCAGCTGTCGAGGATATCAACAAACAGGGCGGCAATCCGCGATAACGATGTCACGGCGGCAAGCTCCGGGATAAACGTTTATAAATTAAAGGTTTTCTCATTTGTCATTTCCGCTTTTGTGACCGGCATTGCCGGGACAATCTTTTATGTTTTTCAGGGATATATCGAGCCATCCAGCGCTTTCAGCGTACGGTGGCTCATCATCATAATGCTCGCCACGGTTATAGGAGGGGAAGGCATCGAAGAAGGGCCTATCGTCGGAACGATAGTAGTGGTGGTTTTATACTTCCTGCTGGCAAGGTATGCCGAAATCAGCCTTATCATACAGGGTGTGATACTGGTCGGCATAATGCTGTTGGCGCCACAGGGCATTACGGGTACTTTACGCAAGACACGAGTTTACCGTGCCTTGTTAAAGTCGACGACACAGCGCTGAGGGCATATCCTCCATTCCCAATAGTGCTGTTCCCAGGCAAGTCTCATTCTCTTTAGCGAAGTAAAACGGGGTGCCCGTTTCCTGCGCTTCTTTGAGCATTTCACAGAAAGACAGCTCCTTTTCTGGCTGCTCAATCCCTTGTATATCGCTTGAGTGCCTCGGTAAGGGCGGTGTCGTACTCCATTTCTTGTAGTATTTCTCGCTCCGGACCGACCTTCTTCTGAGTAACTCGCTTTTCTAACCTTAAAATCCTAGGCATTAATACCTACGTTGGTGGGTTTTGCATTAAGTAATTGTGACGATTGAGTACTTAGTCAGCAGGGTGTATGATTAGCGTAAAGATATCCGGGTAAAAAGGCGTATATAATGGGTAAGATAAAAATACTAATAGCTGACGACCATGCCGTGGTACGGGAGGGTACGCGGCAGATTCTGGAACGGGAGCCAGACCTGGTCGTCGTTGCTGAGGCTGTAGATGGTGAGGAAGCGGTAAGGTTAGCCGGTAGTTCCAAGCCGGATGTTGCTATCATCGACATAGCCATGCCCGTAGTAGATGGCATTGAAGCCACCAGACAAATCAAGGCGCTTTATCCTGCCGTGGCCGTGCTGATACTTTCGGCTTATGATGATGACCAGTTCGTCTTCGGGCTTTTAGAGGCTGGAGCGGCCGGTTACCTGCTAAAAAGCGTCCGGGGTAGAGAACTCGTTGATGCCGTACGGCAGGTATACGCCGGGGAGTCAGTACTTCATCCGACGATTGCCCGTAAAGTGCTTAATCGCTTCGTACCTGCCGTCGATAAAGCAGCCGCTAACAAGCAAACAGAAGTCCTGAGCGAGCGAGAGACGGAGGTGCTCCGGTTGGCAACCCGTGGCTTAAGCAATCAGGAGATTGCCGATGAGCTTTTTCTCAGCTTGCGCACTGTTCAAGCTCACCTGGGACATATCTTTAACAAACTGCAGGTCAGCTCGCGGACTGAAGCGGTGGTGCGCGCCTTAAAAGAAGGCTGGGTTACCCTTGACGATGTGACTTGAGAAATTAGCACCGGGATAATTCAAAGTATGGCTGTAACTCAATATTCAGCAATAAACTGGCTGATGAGAATCCTTCGAAGGCCAGGATTCTGGTTTATTCTAGTTATACTTGCACTTATTACGCTACCCCATTATGAGGAAGCTCTGGCGCACCCGGCTTTCCTCAGCCAACTAACCGCTAGTTTTAGCTTAGACAGACATGCCTTTGAGAGAATCCTCTATCTGGCACCGATAGTGTGGTGTGGTTTCCTGTTTGGTTGGAGGGGGGCCTTCATCACTTCACTGGCCGCTCTCGCCGCTCTGTTACCCCGAGCTATCTTTATCTCACTGCATCCGATGGATGCCCTTTTTGAAACCGGCGCCGTTTTCGTCATTGGCAATGTACTGGCCATCAGTTTCTCGTCGCTACGCCGGGAACGGGAATACCGCACGCAGCTGGAAGCAGCCCAATGGGAGCAGCAAAAGATTTCTGAAGAATTGAGCGTGATGCAGCAAAACCTCCGCTATTATTTACAACAGGCCACCAGAGCCCAGGAGGAAGAAAGAAAGCGCATCTCCCATGAACTGCATGATGATACCATCCAGGCTCTGGTGGTGCTTTCCCGCCAGTTAGACGCTCTCGCCTCCGGTGATAAAGGACTGTCCGAGGATACTCGCCTCCACATGGAGGAGCTATGGCAGCAGACTGATAACATTCTGCGGGGGGTCCGCCGTTTGAGCCAGGACCTGCGGCCGGCAGCACTGGACCGCCTGGGACTGCTACCGGCGCTGGAGTGGCTGGCTTCCAGTGTTACAGAGTATTCAGGAGTAGCGACCGAGGTCAATATCGTGGGTGAAAAACATCGCCTACCGGAAGAGGCGACGATAGCGCTCTTCCGCATTACTCAGGAGGCGCTGAGGAACGTGTGGCGACACTCCGGTGCCACCAAAGCTGGAATTACGGTTGAGTTCGACAAGAGCAGGACAAGAATAACCATCAGCGATAATGGCAAGGGCTTTAACCTTCCCGAGAAGATAGGCGACTTGGCCAAGAACGGCAAGCTTGGCTTAACAGGAATGCAGGAGCGTGCCCAGCTAGTCGGCGGCACGCTAACCGTACAATCGCAACCGGACAAAGGTACAAGCATAATTGTGGAGTTACCGGGATAGTCGGCCGTGTTTCAAATTGAATGTGAATAAAAGCTCGTTTTATTCGATGTTGGCCAGTAGATTAGGGTCATCTTCAACAACCAGAATTTTAACAGCCATATACGACTCCAATGTTAGTGTGAAACGAAAAGGCAGGCCTGGTATATGTTGAGATAGCCCCTGGTGATTTTAGTGGAGGAGAACCGAAACGCTCATGTTAGGAGAGGCGGAAGCTAACGATTTTTTAGCCTCAATCCACACGAAATCTTCCCGAAATAATTGACTGTGGCAATATAAACTCTAACCGGTCGCTTTTTCAATATCGCGGAAAAATGCTGGCCTGAGTGGGTCCCACCTGCCCACCAGCTTGTCGTAGACAGGCTGGGAGAATGCCTCTTTGAAGATTCGGTAATAATACAGTTCCTCTACCGAGGACAGATACGGATTCCCCTCAACCTTGTTGAACTCATCAAGCTCAGCCCGGGATACTTCTCTTTCGGCCTGCGCCCGCATGATATAGGCTACGCCGGAGCCCTGAGCGAAGAACCGCTTGGTCTGGTAGATAATATGGTCGGGCAGGCAGCCTTCGAAGGCCTGGCGCACTATCCACTTGCCGGTCTGCTCTTCCCCGTGAATCTTATACTGTATCGGTATTTTAAGGCTGAAGTCCATCACTCCGGCGTCCAGGAAAGGCGTGCGGCTCTCGTAAGAATTGGCGGCGTTCAGTCTGTCCAGCCTCTGCAGGGCGGTATTGTGGGCCACGTTGATGAGCCTGTCGACGATGCTGGCGACTTCCTCCGGGTTCTCTCCCTTTCTGAACTGGCCGTCATACCCGCCGAGAAACTCATCGGCGCCTTCACCCGTCAGTACAACTTTTGTGTGTGGACTGACAAAGCGCCCGACCAGGAAATTGGCGATTGCCCCGTGGACACAGCTCTCCTCGTACATCTCCTGATGGTGAATCGCCAGGGGCAGTATCTCCTTAATTTCCTTTTCACCGAACATCAAAACGTGATGTTTGACACCCAGGTACTTGGTGACATCCCTGGCCAGCGGCAGGTCCTGACCTTCCTCCATGCTGGCGGTAAAGCATTCTATATCCGGGTTTATCTCGTGGGCCATGTAGGTTATCAGGCTGCTGTCCAGGCCACCACTGAGCAGGACACCACCCACAGCGTTATCCTTCAAGCGCTTCTCGATGGCTTTTATCAGCAGCTCGCGTATTACCTTTTTACCCTGCTCATAATCTTCAAACTCCGGTGTCTCAACAGCTTCCGATGGATATTTCTGAAAGCCATGTTCCCGCGAGTAAACGTATCCCGGGGGGAACTCTTTCACATCGTCGGCGATACCTACCAGCGCCTTGGCTTCAGAGGCGAAGCATAATTTACCATCGCTATGGCCGTAGTAAAGAGGTTTAATACCTGCCCAGTCGCGGGCTAATATCAGTTGCCCGCCGTCGGATACGGCGCAGGCGAAGTCCCCGTTCAGCTTGCCGGCGAACCGGATGCCGTATTTTTTGTATAAGGCGATTACTGCCTCGGCATCGGTCATGCTGCCTTTTTCCGGGTTATAGACTCGCCCGTCAATGATGGCGGCTACCTCATCGTCATAAGCATGGTGCGCGCCGTCCTTACAGTTTCCGCCCACGTTCAACTCCAGGCAGCCCAGGTTTACCGGACTTTGTTTGTTTTCCCAGGTCTCGTGCGGGCCCCGGTATTTGATTGTCTCCAGCATTCGCTTGAGTTCGCCGTTGTCGTTTCCGAGGACTCCCGCAATTCCTGCCATGATTACTCTCCTTTAAATTCAATCACCAATACGTGTCAGTTACGCCTATGTTGTCTCAAACTCTTCCAGCACCCTGATAGCCTGGAAACCGTCGGCGCAAAAGGCATCGGCGCCGATTTCCCGGGCATACTCATCGGAGACGGCCGCTCCCCCGATAAGGACTTTTACGTTATCTCTGAGGTTATTCTCCTTTAGCGCCTTGATGACGCTTTCCATTGAAGTCATGGTAGTGGTCAGCAGGGCGGAAAGGCCGAGGTAATCCGGCTGCTCTTCCCTGACCACGTTGATTATTTTATCCTCCGGTACGTCTATGCCGATGTCGTTGACCTGATAGCCGGCGCCCTTGAGCAGAATGGCTACGATGTTCTTACCGATGTCGTGAATGTCACCTTTTACCGTGGCGATAACGAATTTACCTTTGGTTTCCACGTTCGATTCTTCAAGGAGCGGTTTCAGTATGTCCATGGCCGCGCCGACGGCGTCGGCGGAGGCCAGCATATCCGGTATGAAGTATTCCTTGGTGGAAAATTTCTCGCCGACGACTTCCATTCCCGGAGTGAGAGCTTGCTTGATTATTGCTTCCGGCGAGATGTTGTTTCCCAGGGCCGACTCCGTCAGCTCCAGCACGCCCGGTGTCCCGGACAGCGTTTCGTCGATTCCCATATCGTCGCGGGTCTTTCTTCCCTGAATGACATTTTCCTTTATCATACTAATGATATCTTCACTCATGATTATCTTTCCCCTTTGTAGACATTGAGCCTGGGCAGCAGACCGGGTATCTCCCGGAATATTCTGGCGGTGGTATCCGGGTCGATATGCTCCACGGGTTTTGCCCTGAGCTCCTGTAAACGCTCGTTGGCTAAAGCGAAGACGCTATCACTATCGCCGTCTCCTTCGAAGGGATAAGGCGGCGAAATTTCCCCGCTGCGCATGACCGGGCGGATATAGTTGATGAACATCTTCTGCGGCGTCGCCACTACTTCCCTTATTTGTTTCTTGACCGTTTCAAGCTCCTGTTCGTTGATGCGCGGCGATTTCAGGAAGAATTTAATCATCTGGAAATGTGTGTCATCCAGGACGGCCTGGAGCAGACAGAACACGGAGTTGCAGTCCAGCAGGCCGAAGGCACAGTGTAAAAATTGCGGGCCGCTCAGCGTGACCACGATATCGGAGAACAACCTCTCAATCGACGACTGCTGCCCGGGTATCTTGGTATCGCAGACGCCCGAGGTGGAGTAATTCGGCAATTTGTAAAATCGCGCCATCTGCACGCAGTCGATGTTATACTGGCTGGTCTCTATCGACCCGTAGGAATCGCCCAGCGTATCCATGCGTGCCCTCACCGGCACGCTGCCGTAGAGCACCGGCGTTCCCCTGTTCACCAGCTGACCCAGGGTAATACCGGCTAAAACCTCGGCATTAATTTGAGCCATGATGCCCGCTTCTTTGATGGGCGCGGAGGTCCCGGCCTGCGGCGAGGATGAGACCACTATGGGCAGACCTCTTTGACACACTTCCATGAAGGTCTCGGTGGTATCATCGACGAACTGCAGCGGGCTCTTCACCAGGCAGGTGATAAATGATATTATGGGGTTCTCTTTAAGTTTATCCGGGCCGCCGGCAATCATCTCCGCCATCTTCACCACGTTATCCAGCTGGTTCAGGCTGGTCAGGCCGGACATGACATGTTTGGTGGTGTTGTTCAGGCAGGCAAAGAACTTGTTGACGTCCTTGTTATCTCCGGTAATATCTTTATCCTGGATGTTGACCGTCCGTATATAGCCGTCGACGGATTCCAAGTGCTCGCAGACATGCGCCGAATCGCACAAATCGGCCACCATGCCGCGGCGCGGCTGAAATTCAGGCACTTTGATTTCTTTTCCGGGGTCCGACTTATTGACGTAGGTCGGGAAATCGACATCCAGCCACATATTTGTCTCCGAGCCGGTGATGAAGAATACCCTCGGCTCGTCTCCCTTCATGATGAGGGCATTATCCGGGTTTCTGGCTCCCAGCGTCACCGTTTTGGGCGCACTGTCAAGGGCGCCGGTAACGAGTTTTTCCGGAATCTTCACGGTCCAGCAGGGAGTATCGCTGCCGGAAACGCCGGCAACCTTAGCCCCGCGACTCTGAAATATCTCGGCAGCCTTTTTGTTAAAGCACAGCAGCCCCGGGTCGTTCAGTATCTCGATAGAAGCGTCGTGAATCTGCCGGACCTGCTCGCCGGATAACCTTTCTAAGGGATTGCTGATTAAAATTCCTTCTCTGGGCACTTCGTTCCTCCTTATTGATATGCCGTCGGCAGTTAGAGGCTAACTATCGAGGGAATCACCACTGTTCAAGGATTCAATCACGGATATAGCATGAAAACCGTCGGCGCCATAGCCGTCGGCGCCGATACTCTCGGCGTACTCCTGCGATAAAGGCGCCCCGCCGATGATTATCTTCACTCTGTCCCTGAGGCCGTTTTCCTTGAGTGCCTTAATCGTGTCTTCCATGTTTACCATGGTGCTGGTGAGCAGCGCCGATAGCCCGAGAAAATCGGGCTTCTCCTCCCGGACAGCCTCGACAATATCCCCGGTTTCGACATCATTGCCGAGGTCTTTTACCATATAGCCGGCGCCCCGCAGCAGTATCGATACGATGTTCTTGCCGATGTCGTGCATGTCGCCCTTCACCGTAGCGATAAGTATCTTTCCCTTCGGCTTGACTCCGCTTTTAGCCAGGTGCGGCTCCAGTATCTCCATGGCGGCTCCTACGGCCTCTGCCGAGGCCAGCATATCGGGTATATAGTACTCCTCATTCTCAAACTTCTGCCCCACGACTTCCATCGATGCTGTGAGTCCTTTGTTTATAATGCCAGAGACATCCACATCCGAGGCAAGCGCCTCCTTAATGAGCTCGGTTACCCCGGGCTGGCCGACCATGCCCTCCTCAATGCCTTCGTCGTCCTGCGTAACCCGTCCCTGGATAACATTCTTTTTTATCAATTCGATAATGTCCTCAGACATCCCTGTCTCCTCTCATATCAACAGTATGTGTCAGTCCACGATACCCTTTATCTCCGATAATACTCGGCTTCTTACCACATCGGGCAAGGCATCGGCAGGGCTTTCCAGAATAGCTTTTACAGTTTCGGCAGCCTTTTCCCAGGTAGTCTTTTTCCCTCTGTCCTCCCATTTCTCACGACTATTCCTGTCGCTCAGGGTGGGTTGAT
>DAOVRI010000115.1 GCA_030628245.1 Dehalococcoidales bacterium | reverse complement strand
TGTTCAAATCGACTAAAATACCCAGAGAAAACGTTATAATCAGCCTGGCCGGGCTGTCCTTCACGTACCGGTTCCTGAGCCTGCCCCGGATGAAGCCCGCCCTCCTCGAGGAAGCCATCCTACGCGCCGCCAGAAAAGAGATATCGCTGCCCCTGGATGAGCTGTACCTTTCCTGGCAGGCCCTTCCCGGTAAGGGTGACGAGCAGGCCTTCTTCATCCTCGGCGCGCCGCGAAATCTTGTTGACGCCGTGCTCCAGACACTGAACATAGCCGGCGTGGAGCCGTACCTGATGGACTTGCGACCGCTGGCACTGGCGCGGGCGGCCAATCGGGGCGACGCTATAGTCGTCAACCTGCAGCCCGACTGCTTTGATATCGTCTTCATCGCCAACGGTATCCCCAGGGTGATACACACCATCAGTCCCAGGAGCGAGGAAGCCACTCTCGAAGATAATATCCGCCGCCTAGCGGACGAGCTGGCCAAAACAGCGGCCTTCTACCAGAGCAGCCACCCGGAAAGCCAGTTAAGTCCGACTACCCCCCTGCTGTTGACCGGCGAACTGGCGGCTGAAGCCCCGGCCAGAGGACTGCTCCAGGCCGAGGTAGAATACCCCGTTGAGCCCCTGGTCCCGCCGGCGGAATTCCCACCGGAGCTGCCCCTGGCCGCTTACACGGCCAGCATCGGGCTGGCTCTCAAGAAGACCCCGCCGAAAGCGGCAGCCAAGGGAGAGGAAACCCGTTTCCACGATATCAATATCAACATACTGTCCGGGAAATACCGGAAAAGCAAAGCACAGCCGTTACCCGCCAGGTATATACTGCTCGGCGTTTTTCTGGCAATTGCCGTTATCTTTCTCTTCACGCTTTACCAGGGCCGGAGCCAGCTCAGTACGGAAAATGCCGGACTGCAAACCGAGTTACGCAGTGTCAGCCGGCAGGTTAACCTGGCCAACCTTATTGCCGAAGAAACAACCATAACGGAAGAAACCATTCAGGAAATAATAGCCAGTACCGAGACTCTGAAAGCGGCCAACCAGAGCATACTCGGTAACCGGGGCGACTATACCAGTAATTTACAACTGGTTACCGAAGTCCTGCCGCCCCAAACATATTTTACTTCAATAGAAATCGACAATAACAGGATTATCGTACGGGGAGAAACGGATAGCGTTTTCACCGTTATTGATTACGCGACAGCCCTGGAGGCTATAAACACATTCTCGGAAGTCCGCATCACCGAACTGGATGAAGCCAGCCCGACTACTTCCGAAGCTGAAGAAACCGAAACCACTCCGGGCGGGGGCAACGTGATTACATTTGAAATTATCGTGAACAAGTAAATGCGGAAGGCTTATATTGTCCTTAAGGAGACGAGAGTATGCGTATAGATGACCTGCTGCGTATGGCGACGGCCAGGGGCGCCTCGGACCTGCACCTTAAGGTCGGGGGGCTTCCCGTTTTACGCATCAACGGAGACCTCATCTCTCAGGAGGATATGACCGTAATAACGGGCGAGACTATGGAGGCACTTCTAACCGAAGTAACCACCGATGAGCAGAGAAAAGCCTTCGCCGGCGAACTGGAAGCGGATTTTGCCTACCAGGCTGACGGCATAGGCCGATTCCGCATAAATGTCTGCCTGCAAGGCGGCAGGATAGGTCTGGCCTGTCGCCCGGTAAGAACGGAGAGTCCGACGATAGCAGAGCTGGGGCTACCCGCGGTATGCAAGACCCTGGCATTAAAAACAAACGGACTGGTAGTGGTCACCGGTCCGACCGGCTGCGGTAAATCAACAACCCTGGCCGCCATGATGAATTACATCAACCAGACGGTAAAGCGCAAGGTCGTTACCATTGAGGACCCCGTGGAATTCGTGCACCGGGATAAAAAGTGTATTTTCTCCCAGCGAGAGCTCGGCAGGGATACCAGGTCTTTCGCCAGTGCCCTGAAACACGCCCTGAGACAGGACCCCGATGTCATACTGGTGGGGGAGATGAGAGACCTCGAGACGATGGCCGCCGTCCTGACGGCGGCGGAAACGGGCCACCTGGTGCTGACCACCCTGCACACACCGGGGACGCCGGAGGCAATCGACCGTTTTATTGACGTCTTTCCGCCACACCAGCAGCAACAGGTACGCATACAACTATCCATAACACTCGAAGGAGTGCTCTACCAGGTACTGTTGCCAAAAAACGACGGCTCAGGGCGTGTTCCCGCCGTAGAGGTCATGCTGGCCACCCCCGCCATCAGAAATCTCATACGTGAAGGGAAAACACACCAGATGATGAATTCTATCCAGACGGGAGCCCAGTACGGAATGCAGACCCTGAACCAGTCCCTGGCTTCTCTTTATTGTAGCGGGGTAATAACACAAGAAGAAGCCCTGACACGGAGTACCGATACGGAGGAATTGGAAGAAATGCTCTGCGGACATTAAGCATAAATATGATTTCTTTTATGACACTTGACGGAATCGTTGCGATTGCTTACTATTAGAAAAGTGTCGAATTATAACGGCTAGTAACATGAGTGGTAAGAAAATGAAAAATGGGCTTAGAAAATCGGGCATGAAACATGCTCTGGATAAGAGCGTCAAAGAACTCAGGTGTCTTTATGATATCGCCAGCATCACCGGAGCCCCGGACATCAGCCTGCACGAACGGTTCGCGAAAATAGTAAAAATGCTCCCCAGAGCGTTTCAGTATCCCGAGATTGCCTCTGCCCGGATTACCCTTAATGGAGAGGAGTTCAAGACAGAGAATTACCGGAAGACCGACCAGAAGATATCAGCCGATATCATGGTACAGGGAACCAAGTCCGGGACGGTAGAGATCGGCTACATCAAAACACCGCCGACGACGGACAAAGACCTTTTCTCTAAAGAAGAGAGGCTACTGATGGATGCTGTCGCCGAGCGCCTGGGAACAATTACCGAACATAGACGGGCGGAGGAAGCTCTAGAAGAATCCGAGGAAAAGTTCTCCAAAGCTTTCCGTGCCAGCCCTAACGCCATGGTCATTACCTCCCAGAAAGATGGCAGATTTATTGAAGTCAATGACAGCCACATCCACGTTACCGGCTTCACACGTGAGGAAACAATTGGCCGTACCACTACCGAACTGAATGCCTGGGTAAACCCGAAAGACCGCCGCAGGATAGTGAAGATATTAGAAGAAAAAGGCCACGTTGATAACGAAGAAATACAGTTCCGCACTAAGTCAGGCAAGATATATACAGGGCTGTTCTCAGCCGAAAAAATCAATATCGGCGGCGAACCGTGCCTGATCTCCGTCAGTATCGACATCACCGAGCAAAAACAATCGCAAGAAATACTCCAGACGGTTTCCCATAGCTCGCCGCTGGGCATTTATATCACGCAGGATGACAGGCTGCAGTACACCAATCCGCAATTCCAGAAAATTACCGGCTACACCCAGAAAGAACTGCTGGGCCGGGAACTGCTCAGTCTCGTCGCCATCGAGGACAGCGACGTGGTCAGGTCATGCACGGCGTTTACCCTCCAGGAGGATAATCCCTACCCGTGTGAATACCGTATTCTCAATAAGACCGGACAGATCAAATGGGTCATGCAGACCGTTTGCCCCATCCACTACGAGGGGCGAGAAGCAATCCTCGGTAACCTCATGGATATCACCGAACGTAAATATCTCGAGAGGAAAGTAATTGAATATGAAGAACTGAGCAAAATGAAGAGCGACCTTCTGGCTACGGTCTCCCACGAACTACGTACTCCCCTGTCGACGATTAAAGGCTACTCCACCATGATACTCGACTATTCTTCCAGGCTCGGTTCTGACGAAACAATGGACTATCTCAAATCCATAGACAACTCAGCCGACAGGCTGACCAAACTCGTCGACAACCTGCTGGACACCTCCCGCATGGAGGCAGGACTGCTTAAACTGGAAAGGTCTCCGACCAACATCTCTCAATTGATACAGAAAGTGGCTGCTGAAGCGGGTATCAGGGCTGGTGACCATAAAATTATTACAAAGCTGAACGATAAATTGCCCAGGCTGAACATTGATGTTAAGCGAATCCGGCAGGTGCTGGACAACCTCATTGATAATGCTATAAAGTATTCACCGCAGGGAACGGAGGTGCTGATATCAGCGAAAAAAAACGGCCGCGAGTTGCTGGTTAGTATTAACGACCAGGGTGCGGGTATACCTGCCGAGGAACTAACCGGTATATTCGACCGGATGTATAGAATTGAACAAAGACTATCCTCAGATGTGGACGGTATGGGTCTGGGGCTGTATATATGTCAGGGGTTGGTGGAAGCACACGGCGGCCGAATCTGGGCGGAGAGCACCGTGGGCCAGGGGAGTACCATCCAGTTTACTCTCCCCATAACCAGCACGGTAAAAAGGAAGATGAAACGGTTGACTAAGAGTGCACGACGAAAGAATTCACTTGTTGTCGAAGATAATATCATTCACCGGAAAGTGAGGTGATACCATGCCCTCAAAGAAAACTCTGGTTCTGGTGGTTGATGATGATGTCCGCATGCTGCGTATGATGAAACGTATACTGGAACTGGAGGGCTTCCAGGTGCTCATAGCGAATAACGGAGACTCAGCTCTAAAAACATTCGATAGGGAGACCCCCGACCTGGTACTGCTGGACATCATGATGCCGGATATGGATGGATATGCCGTGTGTCAGCGCATCCGCGAGTTCTCTCAGGTCCCCATAATTATGGTTACCGCCCGGGGCGATGATAAAGAGAAAGTGGAGGGGCTGGATATCGGCGCTGATGACTATGTAACCAAACCTTTCTCCGCGAGCGAACTGGCGGCGCGAGTTCGGGCGGTGCTGCGCCGCATCGCCAACCATGTCAAGCCCCAGGAGACCGTATTCCGCTATCAAGACCTGGTAATAGACTTTACATCACGCCGGGTCATGGTTAAAAATGAGGAGCTAAAACTGACCTCCACAGAGTACAAACTGCTATCTTACATTTCCCTCAACGCCGGCCGTGTCGTCACGCCCGACCAACTCCTGAACAAGGTCTGGGGCGAAGAATACCTCGGCGCTCCGCACCTTCTCCAGGTAAACGTCGCCCGGCTCAGGAAAAAGCTGGGGGATGATGCCAAGAAACCCACCTATATCCTGACCAGGCCTGGCATAGGCTACATTATGTCAAAGCCATCATAGCACGAAGAGTGACAACAACATCGAGGGAGCCTTCCAGAAATTGGAAGGCTCCCCTTTTTTCTGCTTAACCACCGATACCAACGGAGATGATGTATCACCGCAATTTTACCTCACGATAAAGTCGGTATGAATGGCCTACCGTGACTATTTTGTAAGGCTTGAGAACACCTTTTTGACATATTTGTGAGTTGTTTTAAGTATCCTTAACAGTGTAAGGCAAGGAGGAAAATAATGATCCTGGTATGGAATGATGCTAAATCTTTCCAGCGGCATCTCGAAGATATGAGGATATTCCGCCAGTCGCACCACGGTCTTCCGGGGAGCGAATTGACATTATTCAAGGGTATGCCTACCCCGCATGATGTCAATTTTCCACGTAATACAGGCGGAGGCAGGCGTCTTATTAAAACAGGTGGTAAAACGATTATCGTTCCTATATGGAAGATAGTACTTGCCAGGGGTTCACAGAACTAGATGGAGACACCTGTTGAAATCAGTATAAGGAAACACAATCAGGTATGAATAACCGTCAACGCATTATGGTCGTAGATAATG
>DAOVRI010000130.1 GCA_030628245.1 Dehalococcoidales bacterium | reverse complement strand
TACCATCATGCGCAGGTTTCTTAAGAAAATCGACCGTGATGGCAAAGGTTTTACCCTGGTGGAACTGCTTATCGTCGTGGCTATCCTGGGCGTACTGGCGGCTGTCGTCCTGCCCAATGTTACCGGACTTGCCGGTGAAGGTCAGACAGAAGCCTCCAAGGCCGAGCTGGTTACCGTACAGACAGCCATGGATACAATGATGGCGAAAGGCGCCATAACCTCGGTTACGGCTACCTCGGCGACCAGCAACATGTCGGCGTTCCCCACCGGGAACGTAATGTATCCTACTTACCTGAGAACGGCGACAACCAAGGGCACCTATTCCTGCGATACGACCGGGCTGGTCACCCAGGCTACCACCGGCTACTGACGGTATCCGAACGGATGAGTAACGGAAGGTTTACTATACCACAATGTGGCTTCGTTGCACCGCAATCTGCCTTCAAGTGTGACTGAATGAAAAACATTACCAAAACTAAAACACAGCTTATAAAGGAGATGGAGGAAATGCGCCAACAGCTTGCTGAACTGGAAGCGCAGGAAGCCGAGCGTAAGCAGGCGGAGGAGGCACTGCGGGAGTCAGAGGCAGACTATAGAAGACTGTTCAAGCTTCTCCCGGTCGGTGTAACAATTTTGGACTTGAAGGGTGTGATTATATATTGTAACTCTGCTGTTTACATCAAAGGCGGTTTTCCTGAAGGTGAATTCGTCGGCAAGCACTTTTCAAAGATAGCATCAGTTCGAATTAAAGACATCCCTAAATATATTCGTGTATTTAATTCTATCGTTAGAGGGAAAACACCCGAACCGTTTGAGGCTGTTTATCAACACAAAGATGGAACCACCGGATGGACCGAGCTTAATGTTGATCTGGTGAAAGTGGGCGGGAAGCAACGTATTCTAGTAATTCAGCACGACATCACCGAGCGCAAGCAGGCGGAGGAGAAACAGCAGGCAATTATAAAAACAGCCCTTGACGGTTTCTGGGCCTGCAATTTAGAGGGTAAATTTCTCGAAGTCAACGACTCATATTGTAAGATAACGGGTTATACGCGCGAAGAGCTACTTGAAATGTCTATTCAGGACATTGAAGCCATAGAAAAGCCTGAGCAAACTGCTCAACGCATTAAGAAAATAATGGAGCATGGCTCAGACCGTTTCGAGACGCAGCACAAACGAAAAGACGGTAAGATAATTGATATTGAAATTAGCGTAAATTATCTGAATATAGAGGAAGGGCAAATGTTTGTATTTGTCCGCGACATCACCGAGCGCAAGCAGGCTGAGGAAGCACTGGCTAACGAAGCAATCCGGCGGCGTATCCTCATCGAGCAGTCAAGGGACGGGATTGTTGTCCTTGATCAGAATGGCAACGTATATGAGTCTAACCAGCGATTTGCAGAGATGCTCGGATATTCCCTGGAAGAAGTCCGTCAGCTCCAAGTGTGGGATTGGGAGTTTCAATTTCCGCCTGAGCAAGTGCTTGATATGATCCAGAGTGTTGATGAGACCGGCGACCACTTCGAGACGCAACACCGACGCAAAGATGGTACCATCTATGACGTTGAAATAAGCACCAATGGGGCTGTATTCGCGGGAGAAAAGCTGATTTTCTGCGTGTGCCGGGACATCACCGGGCGCAAGCGGGCCGAGGAAGCACTGCGTGAGTCAGAAGAGAAATTCTCCGCAGCCTTCCGCTCCAGCCCCGACATGATGACCATCGTGAACCTGCAAGACGGGAAATACGCTGAAGTTAATGACAGCTTCGTTCACTTTTCCGGTTATTCCCGTGAGGAATTAATCGGCCACAGCAACGATGAATTCAATATGTGGGTCAATCTGGAAGAGCGGGACAGGATGACCCGGCTCCTGGAAGAACAGGGCACAATGCGACACGAGGAGTATGACTTCCGCACTAAATCGGGAGAAATTTGCACCTGGCTTTGCTCGGCGGACATAATCAACATCGGCGGTGAATCATGCATGCTCGCCGTAGCCACAGATATCACCGAGCGCAAGAAAGCACAGGAGGCCTTACGCGAGTCCGAGGAACGGTTCTCCAAAGCGTTTCACGCCAGCCCCGGCTCAATGTCCATCAGCCGACTTAAAGACGGCACATTTATTGAAGTCAATGAAAGCTTCCTCAGGGATAAAGGCTACACCCGTGAAGAAGTAATCGGCCGCAGTTCCGCGGAACTGGGCATCTGGAAGAACGAGGAACACCGCAACCAAGTATTGCAGATGCTACAGGAGCAGGGTAGAGTTCACAACGAACCCACTCAATTCCGCACGAAGTCAGGTGAGATCCGTACGGGATATATGTCTGCAGAATTCGTCAACCTGGGCAACGAACCATGTATGATTATCCTGACCACCGATATAACCCGGCAAAAGCAGGCGGAGGAACAGCTAAGACTTCTCAGTTCCGTCACACGGCAGGTATCGGATTCCATAATTATTACCGACCCCGATTTCAAGATTACTTATATAAACCAGGCCGCACAGGACTTATTCGGTTATTCCATCGAAGAGGTGCTGGGCAAAGGCCTGGGAATCTTTAACGACAAAGCTATTTCCAAGAAAGCAAGGCAGAAAATACTCCGAACGCTCGCAAGCGGTAAAGTCTGGAGTACGACAGCCACCAAACAGCGCAAAGACGGCAGGGCTATCATCTGCGATTGCCGGCTGACCCCCTTGTTCGACGAGAAAGGTGAAACTTGCTCATATATAGACGTCCAGCGCGATATCACCAAAACGAAAGAGGTGGAAGCCAAATTACAGGTTCACAAACAACTAATCGAGCGTATCCTGGCCACCATGCCGGAGGGGGTGCTCGTTATCGAAAGCAATGGCCGGATATTACTTGCCAACGAAGCTTTCTATAAGATTTTCCATACAGGCAAGAAAGCGATTGCGAATAAACTACTTAATGAAATAATACCCGTAAACCAGTTGTTCAACCTGTACAAGGCCGTAAAACAGGGGAATAAAGAGAATAATACGCTGGAATTCAGGTATCAGGTAAAAGGCCTCGAAAAGAGAATCGCCAGCGTTGTTACTAAGATGGACGGGGGGCGAACGCTGCTCACTTTTACCGATGTCTCCCAGGAAAGAGAAGAGGAGGAAAAACTTTATCTCACGGACCGTCTGGCTTCGATAGGAGAAATGGCCGCCGGCCTGGCACATGAACTCAATAATCCTTTAACCGGCGTCCTGGCCTTATCACAGTTGCTCATGGATAGCGACATTCCTGAAGAGCATAAGGAGGATTTAGAGTGCGTTTACAGCGAGGCTAAACGCGCCGCCAGTATCGTGAAAAACGTCCTCCTCTTTGCCCGCAATAACAACTATGAAAACGGCCAGGCATCCACTAACGAGGTCATTAGAGACGTCCTGAGACTGCGCGAATACGAGGAAAAGGTAAGCAATATCACCACGGCTACGAAGCTTCAAGAGAACCTGCCGGACATTCCTATGGACAAATTCCAGCTCCAGCAGGTCTTCCTGAACCTCATCTTGAACGCCGAAGCCGCTATCAAGGAAGCCAACCGGCCGGGCAAGCTAAGCGTGACAACGGAAAGGGACAACAACCACATCAACATTCATTTTAAGGATAACGGGCGCGGGATTAAGAAGCATTTGCTGTCCCGGATATTCGACCCCTTCTTCACCACCAAAGATATCGGCAAGGGCACCGGCCTCGGTCTGAGCATCTGCTACGGGATAGTCGTCAAGCACGGCGGCAAGATAAGCGTTAAAACCCGGGTAAACCAAGGCACCACGTTCACCATTAGAATGCCTGTTGCGCCCCAAACGGTTTAGCAGAGAAAAGGAATGAAGATAGAACCAGAAATAAACGGGCACCAGCGAATACTCGCAGGGGAAATGAAGTAAAAAGGGGAATAATAAAATGGTTACAGCACCTTCCAAAGAGTCGATTCTTATTGTAGATGACGAGAAAACGGTACGGAGAAGCCTGAATAGATGCTTGACCGTTAATGGCTTCGATTGTAATGAGGCCAGTAACGCCGAAGAGGCTCTGGGCTCTCTTCAAAAAAGTCCGGCCGACCTGGTTATTCTGGACATCATGATGCCGGGTACATCAGGCAGCGAACTGTTGCCCCAGCTTAAAGAATACTTCCCTGATACCGCGGTTGTCATGGCCACTGCCGTCGTGGACCCGGATACCATTGTCAACTGCATGAAAAATGGAGCCCAGGACTACATTACCAAGCCATTTGACGTCAAACAGCTTGTCGCTAATATCCAGATGGTACTGGAAAAGAGAAGGCTGGAGCTCAACCTGAAAGAGACGAGACAGGTGCTCGAAGGTAGGGTGGAAGAACAGGCCAAAGAACTCCAGGAGCTCTTCATCGACGCCGTTGAGTCACTGATAGGCGCTCTGGAAGCCAAGGACAAATACACGGCAGGTCATTCACGGAGAGTGACCAAAATAGCCATCGATACAGGACTGGCTCTGGGTCTAACGGGTGAGGAACTGGAAAATCTGCGCTGGGCCGCCCTCCTGCATGATATCGGCAAGATTGGCATTGACCAGGGTGTTCAAAATAAACCGGGCACGCTGACGCCTACGGAATATAATTATATCCTGACACACTGCAATATAGGTCCCGGCATCGTACAACCACTGGTGAATGACACGATAGCCGAGGCCATAAGGCATCACCATGACAGGTACGATGGAACCGGCCTCAACCAGACAGTAGCCGGCGAAGAGATACCCCTCGGCGCCAGAATCCTGGCCGTAGCGGATTCATTTGATGCGATGACTTCAGACCGTCCCTATAGAGCCGCTATGGCCGCGACCAAGGCAATCACCGAGATTAAAAGGTGCGCCAGCACCCAGTTCGACCCTGCCGTTGTCAAAGCCTTCTTAAAAACACCGATAATAAATTCTTTAAAGGATTGAATACAGGCTAACCGTTCAAAATGACTTCAGTAATTAGTTATGCATGACGAATTTACTATTTACCCAGGCCATCTGCCATCGACCATTGACGGCATAGAAGCAAGACCACTATCGGCGGCACCACTCACTACGTGATAAGCGGCACTCAGGTGCCCGTTTCAGGCGAGCTTCGCTTTTCCTCCAGTTCGTAGAGCTTCTCGACAACGAACTCAACGTATTTATCGCACTTCTCAAAGAGGCCTGATTCTATCGCCCGCTTTAGTGCCTCTTTACCAGACAG
>DAOVRI010000138.1 GCA_030628245.1 Dehalococcoidales bacterium | reverse complement strand
GATTACTCCGGGGCACGCAGATATTGAAAATAGATTTGGAGTACTCTTTCACGATAATAAACCAATTAATTATACTTTCAATAAGGCTGTCGAGGAAGTCATTTTATCAACTCACCAGGAACCGCTATAGAATTTGTTGATTGAAGCTACGCCTGTTTGATATAGTTGATATATCAGACCCGCTACAATCCCGGCAACCGATAGTGGCATTCGACAGGCAAAGTTTTAGGAGGAAATGATGACCGTGTCCGGAGGAGAACTGCTGGTAGAATTACTGAAAAACTGTGGAGTTGAATACGTCTTCTGCTCGCCGGGTACGGAGTGGACTCCAGTCTGGGAAGCGCTTTTAAAACGTCGGGAGCAGGGTGATCCCTCTCTGAAATACATCAACTGCCGTGACGAAACGCTGGCTGTCAGCATGGCCATGGGCTACGCCGAAGTCACCGGTCGGCTGCCGGCAGTCCTCCTTCATGCCAGCGTCGGTGCTCTTCACGGGGCTATAGCAATACGCAATACCTACGCCGCGCGTGTGCCCATGATTATTTTCAGCGGAGAGACCTATGAGCACTGCGGCGATGAGGAGGTCAGGGCGCAGGGCTGGCACTGGCTCGGTCTGCTCTCCGATATCGGCGGCCCGGCTGCCCTTTTCCGCGGCTATATCAAGTGGGGTAACTCGGTGAAATCAAGAGACAGCCTGGTGGACTCCGTTCTCCGGGGCTACCAGATAGCCCTCACCGCGCCGCAGGGACCGGTATATCTATCAATTCCCACGGAGATATTGCTAAAACTCCGGACAGAAGAGCCGGTAACCAGGCCGCCCCGGTTTATGACAGTCACCGAACCCTGTACCAGCGACCTCCAGGAAGTAGCCCGGCAGCTCGTCCGCAGCCAGCAGCCGGTCATCATCGCGGAACACGCCGGCAAGAGACCGGGGGTTGTTCAGAAATTAACAGAACTGGCTGAACTGCTGAGCGCCCCCGTCTTCGAGGCCAGCCTCCCTTATACTTCCAATTTTCCTAAAGATAACCCACTCTATATGGGCTATGATACTTCCGAGGCTTTGAAACAGGCGGACACAGTGCTGGTAGTCGGCGGTCTTACACCCTGGTATCCTCCTTCAGCCGGTCCCGGAAACAACGCCAGGATAATCATGATAGATGAAGCTCCCCTTCACGAACGGTTACCCTATTGGGGTTACCGCGCGGATCTGATTATCAGCGCCGATATTGGGAAGACACTTGGGTCCCTGGTGAATATCATTCGCTCAGACACTACCGGACAAAAGCAGCTAGCCTCGACCAACAGGGAGAGACTGGAGAACTGGCGGGCGAAGCATGATGCCATGCGCGCTGTCTGGGAAGAGGAAGCGCTGACCGGCCGGGAGGACAGCCCCATCAACTCCAAGTGGTTCCTGCACGTGGCTAGGAAGATGCTGCCCGATAATGCCATCATCCTGGACGAGACCTTAACTCATACGCGTTTTGTCCATCAATACCTGGCCCGTCCCGGCTGCTATATCAAGTCCGCTTACGGCGGATTGGGAGTCGGTATGGGGGAAGCCGCGGGGGTAAAGCTGGCCCATCCGGACCGGCCTGTCATTCTCATAGTTGGCGACGGCTCTTTCAACTACAACCCGGCGCTGGCCGCACTCGGCCTTTACCAGGAATACAATCTTCCGGTGTTTATCATTATCATGAATAACGGTGGGTACATGGCGATGAAATCCGCCCACAGGATACGCTACCCTCAAGGCGCGGCGGTCAGCCGGAATCAGTTTCTCGGCACGGATATCACCCCCACGCCGGACTACGTTAAAGTGGCCGAGGCCTTCGGCGCTTACGGCGAAGAGCTGAAAGACCCCAGGGACATCGAAGCTGCCCTCAACCGTGGACTCAAACAAACAGCGCAGGGAAAGACCGCCTTGCTCGATGTGATTCTGGAAAATTCCTTTCCCGCGATGATGACTCCACGACCAGCCGGAAGTTAAGATGTGGTATAATTATTGGCGTAAGTTACGGCACTAGTGGAAAGGGAGGATGAGGTATGTCTTCTAAAATTAGTGGCAAGTACGAAAGCCCTTCTGCAGTTCTATCCCAGCCTGTCACAGGTCACGCTTATCGACTATAAAGTGCGTATTCTTGAGGAAAGCACCGGCACGGAGTCGCAGTTGCGCGTCCTTATCGAGTTCAGCGACGGCGTCGATGAGTGGCGGACGGTCGGCGGTTCTACCAATATCATCGAAGCCAGCTGGCTGGTCCTGGCCGACGGCCTGGAATACTGGCTGCTGAAGCGCGGTCAATAGTCTCTCTAAAAAAGTCCCGGGAGGTATATCATGAAAGTCAGCGTCATCGGCGCGGCCGGCTGCGTGGGTTCCAGTATCGCTTTTAATATCGCCCGCCAGGGCCTGGCGGATGAAATGATGGTCTCGGATATCCGCAAGGAATGGCTGGAACACCACGCTATTGATTTCTTTGATGCGGCGGTGGCCAGCGGCATTGATATTCGCGTGGGCATGGGAGGCTATCAGGACCTGTCCGGTTCGGATATCGTCGTTATGGCGGCCGGGGCGGGCGTTACCGATAGGGCCAGGAAAGCGGGGAAAGAATTACCTTCGCGGCAGCGTTTGCTCCCCGAAAACCTTGAAATTATCCGGGAGTGGGCCCCACAGATGAACCGGTATTGCCCGCAGGCTATTGTGATTATGGTGACCAACCCGGCTGAGGTGCTTAACTACGCCGCTTACCTGCTGAGTCCGGGAGGCGAACACCGCCGTTTTATCGGGTATACTTTGCACGATTCGATTCGGTTTAAAATCGCGCTTGCCGAACACATGGGGTTTGCCCCTTCAAGAATAGAAGCCACGGTCATAGGTGAACACGGGGGCAGCATGGTACCGCTCTTCAGTTCCGTGAGGGTCGACGGGAAGTCAGTTACCCTGGAGGGAGACGTCCGAGAGAAAATCAGGGCAAGGACCAGCGACTATCTCCCCCATATGCTACGGCTCAACGTGCCGCGGACGTCTGGGTGGCTTACCGGGGTAGGCGTGGCCAAGGTAATCAGCGCCATCATTAAAGATACGGGGGAAGTCATTCCCTGCTGCGCCGTGGTTGACGGTGAGTACGGGTATAAGGGAACCAGTATCGGTCTGCCGGTAGCCCTGGGCCGGAAGGGTATCCAGAAGATAATTGATTATCATCTCACCCCGGAAGAAAAAAGGCTGCTCGATGATTCGGTAAGGAACATCCAGAAGTCCGTCGATTACGTGCTCGTGCAGGTGGGGATGTAGGCGGGGATTCCACGAAATACTGGCTGCTGAAGCATCAAGCTTGGAGTGCCACCAGGATAATTATGGGGAGTCCAGGAGGGGGCGCCAGCCCCTCTTTCTTTTTCTCCCCCTTCTCTTCACTAATACCTAAGGGAAGGGGGGAGCTAATTATAAAGGATTAAAATATTTCAGGGCAGAACAATTTAACTAAATCGCTGAAGAGCATCGTTTTGAGTAGCCCAGCATCCTCTCTTTCCTTGATAAAGGTAAGGGAGCTTTTCATACCCTCAAACCACTCGGGACCTCCATTCTTTTTCATTTGAGGATTTCCCATCCAGCAATACCACCTTGCTTCCTGATGTGTTCCGTCCCTTATCCTGAGATTAATGGCATCCTGGAGAGCCTGGTCGAACTGTGAAGCTGACAGCTTCGTTATATTATCTCAGAAATAATCACCTCCGTCTATAGAATCTTGGTATGGGATTACATCGCCTGCGACATTCCATAGATGTACTGATGGCCTTGGGCATAGCGCAAAATTATGACCCGGCGCTCTGTAGGGTGCAGTAGCCTGGTAAGGGAAAGAAGTGATTGATGGTCTAATATGATACCACTTAAAACCGAGAGCATCGCAGATATCATAGGTATACTTATCCCTGTGAGAACCCCATCTCCTGCCACCCAGCACCGGCCTACCGATTATGTCCTCCAACTCCTTTTTCCTGTCAGATATAAACTTTAGCTGTACGTTATAGTTATCCTCTAGTCTTTCAATGCCACTCCAGTCCAGTTCAGGTTCAAAACCGGCATCTGCCAGTTCCCTTATATAGGCGTCGCTTAGAACGCCGTCATTTAACTCCAGGTCACATACGAATCCTCTCTTGACCATTTCATCTATTCGCCTTGAAACCTGCTCCTGTGTCTCCATTCCTCCAATAGACATGCACATTGGAATAGGGATTCGCGCGTGGGCCAAGGAGTTGTTCCAGAGATGTTGAGCGTAGATATGGTCTTTTAAAGCAACCGCCGTGTCAAACACTTTCTCTGTAGTGCAGTAGGGGCAGGCATACGCAATCTTTGAAGAACGCCCGCCAAGGGGCGCACCACCAGCAACCAGCCCGGTGTCCTTTAGGAATTCTCTTTTTGAAGTATTTCTCTGCGTAGACATTTTGTTCCTCCTTACTTATAGATTGCTCTTTAAGTTTTAGCATTTGTTAGTCTGAGGTGGACCCCATCGTTAGGACAGGATAGGGGCTATGTTAAGGTCGGGTCCCGCTATCCCTAAGGGGTCTGGTGTTAAGGATTCTACCATACCTCCAATGGTAGTTTCTACCGGGATTGATGTAAATACCTCGGCCAGCGTCCGGTACCACAGTGCCTGGTGGGGACGTTCGGAGTTGTAGAAAAGAAAGTAATTTCCGAGACTATGCCGGGCTTCTTTATCATCCTGATATGCTTTCAAATATACTTCCTCATATTTCACCGTTCGCCACAGCCTCTCGATGAACAGGTTGTCATTGTAGAGGACGAACCCCCCGATGATATGCCGGATGTTATGGGGCTTTATGAGGGTGTGCCCCTGGTGGAACGCTCAATGGATGATACTATCCTGCCCGATTGCATCACTATTTATAAGGGGCCAATTGAGCGCGCCTGTCGTACACACGCCGAGATAGAGGTTGAGGTAGGCATCACCGTACTCCACGAGATAGGACATTTTTTCGGTCTGGATGAGGGGCAATTG
>DAOVRI010000119.1 GCA_030628245.1 Dehalococcoidales bacterium | reverse complement strand
TTTCTGGCGGAAGAAGGCGCTACTATTGACAAGAATGTCAAATAATTATATAAATAGGCTACGATAGGTCAGGAAAACGGAGGTGTGAAATATGGCTAAAACACAGGCGATACAACCGGGCTACTGCGTGGCGGTACACCTAATGCCGGGGACCGCTCCGGACAATTGCTACATAGGAATGGTCGAGGTTGTCGACGAACACGGTATCCTGATAAACCTGGTGCACTGGGATGACAAGCTCGATATGCTGGGAGGGTACACGGAGAGCCTTTTCGTACCCTGGGGAAACATCAATTCAATGCTTATCAGCACCGAGAAGCAGCCGACAAGGCGGTTTATGACAGACCGGGCCCGTAAATGGAAGACACAAATCGAGACTCTTCACGGGAGTAAAACCGCAGCCAGTAAAAAGTAGCCGATAAAACAACAGTCGGTTAACAGGTGTAAATAATGCTCCGTAACCATCATCGTACTACACCCCGATGATTACGGAGTTATTATTCAGTAGAGCCTGTTCCGGCCAACGACATGTCGGATAGCATTGCCACAACCACGTCTAAATGCTATAATTCTACGTACAGGATGGCGAGTAGTGCAGCGGTAGCACAGGGGACTTTGGCTCCTCTGACCCAGGTTCGAATCCTGGCTCGCCAGCCAATCTCACATTCCCTTTTGTGCTCTCCTTTTTTTACGTGTATACTTATAATAGGCTATTGCTTCAGGAAGGTTTTTAATGCCAGAAGAAGAAAGCGGATTCGACGAGTTAATGCGGCTTTCCCAGCAATTCACGCGCCAGGAGAAAGAGCACGAGGAAAAAGAACGCCAGCGTGAAGAGCAGGGGAAAAAGGTGCAGGGTGTGCTTCAGGGCCTGAAGGACCTCAATGTATCCATGGCTGTCGAGCAGCTTAAAACGGTAGCCACGCCAGAAATTATTAAAGAAGTAAACACCCTGAGAAGTAAGGGAAGCACCGATGACCTCCGCAAGATGATATCCGCCCTGGCCGAAGACCTGGAAAAAAGCCTCGGCGCTATTTCCGCTTCAAAGGCCGATACGGCGCCTCTGGTAAACTCCATGAGGACTCTCAACATCCTCATGGACCTCTATTTCTCGCTCCATTAGTACTAATCGTGTCCGATATATTCTTTTTCCCCGTCGAATATTACGTCTTCCCCTGAAATTTAGGTATTTTGGCCGATTGCCGTAAAGGCCGGAACGTTATAGAATCACAACATCGGGACTAAGACCGAGAATACCATTTCCACTCCTCCCTCGAACGTGGGGGAAGCTGGTAAGGGGCATTACGGCTTCCCCCTCACCTCTTTCTAACCCAGGCTTATTCTTTAGAACACAACACTACCCCCAGTTTACATACCACCCATACATGGCTATAATATAGTAAGTCACTGACTGGCACGCATGCCTGAACAGGGTTTATTTTATACTGGTGAATTTTCGCATGAAACTTGGCATTGATATCGGCTCGGTAACCGCCAAGGTGGTGGTGCTCGACGAAGCCGATAAAATAATCGAATCCAGGTATGTCCGCACCATGGGACAGCCTGTGGAGACTGTCCTGGCTATTCTTGAGGACATACTGGCCAAATATCCGCCCGGCCAGCTCCAGATAGCCGCCGCCACGGGCACCGGCGGACAGTTCATCGCCACGCTGCTGGGTATACCATTTGTCAACGAAATTACCGCGCAGGCAGCCGGGACCGCCCGCTTCCACCCCACAGTGCAGACTATTCTGGAGATAGGCGGCGAAGACTCCAAGCTCATCGTCCTGAAAAAGGAGTCGGAAGAGGCCCTCCCGAAGGTTGCTGACTTCTCTCTCAACGGAGCCTGCGCCGCCGGCACCGGCTCCTTCCTTGACCAGCAGGCTTCACGGATGGGCATTCCCATCGAGCAGTTCGGGGATGTCGCTTTAAAGTCGGAGCACCCGCCCCGCGTGGCCGGACGCTGCAGCGTCTTCGCCAAGAGCGACATGATTCACCTGCAGCAGGTGGGCACGCCGGTACATGACATCGTCGCCGGCCTGTGCTTCGCCATGATACGCAACTTCAAAGGACAGGTAATCCGCGGTCGCGACATGGGCAAACCCATCTCTTTCCAGGGCGGCGTGGCCGCCAACAAAGGCATCCGGCGCGCCGTACTGGAGGTTTTACAGCTAGCGGAGTCGGACTTAATCATTCCGGAGCACTTTGCCGTGCTGGGGGCACTGGGGGCCACCCTTGTCAGCCAGGAAAGTCCCCTGCCCGAAGACACGCTCCAGCGCCTGCGCGACTACATCGCCCGGCGGGAATATAACTTCGTTACCCTGCCTCCTCTTGAAGGCGACGACTATCCCATAGATATCGAGCCGGTTAAAATAGACTCCGCGAAACCTGTAGAAGCCTATATCGGCGTGGACATAGGCTCCATCAGCACCAATGTCGTGGTAATAGACAGGGACAATAACGTGCTGGCAAGGCGCTACCTGATGACGGCCGGCCAGCCCATAGAAGCCGTGAAAAAGGGGCTTTTAGAGGTCGGACAGGAACTAGAAGACAAAGTTATTATTAAGGGCACCGGCTCCACCGGCTCCGGACGCTACATGACCGGGGAGTTCTTCGGCGCCGACATTATCCGCAACGAAATCACCAGCCATGCCAGAGCCGCTTCCTTCGAGTGTCCCGATGTAGATACTATCTTTGAAATCGGCGGGCAAGACGCAAAATACATCAGCCTGCAGAACGGCACTATAATAGATTTCGCCATGAACAAGGTCTGCGCTGCCGGTACCGGCTCCTTCCTCGAAGAACAGGCGGAAAAGCTGGACATTAGCATCGAGGGAGAATTCGGCAAGTTGGGCATGGCCTCAAAGCAGCCGCTGGACCTGGGCGAACGCTGCACCGTCTTCATGGAATCGCAGCAAAACTACTACAAGCAAAGGGGCGCCGCCAAGGAAGACCTGGTGGGCGGGCTCGCCTATTCGGTCGTGAAAAACTACCTTACCAAGGTGGTCGAGGACCGTAAAATCGGCGAACATATTCTGTTCCAGGGAGGCACCGCCTTCAACCGGGCCGTGAAAGCCGCCTTCGAGAGTATCCTGGGCAAGAAAATAGAGGTGCCGCCCCAACATGATATCCTCGGGGCTATCGGCGTGGCCATGCTGGCCAGAGAAGAGACAGAGGCCAGCAACAGAGAGACACGCTTTCGTGGCTTCGACCTGGCCAGCCGGAAATACGAGCTGTCCTCCTTCGAATGCCAGAGCTGCTCCAATCGATGCGAAATCCACAAGGTCGTCTTTGAGGGGGAGAAACCCCTTTTCTACGGCTCCCGCTGCGGTAAGTGGGACAGCCCGGAACAGAAAGAGAAACGCCAGTCTTCAAAAATACCGCGCCTCTTCGACGAGCGCGCACAAGCCCTGATTAACACCTATCCTAAAGACAAGCCTGACAACCCCAACGGTAAGACGGTGGGCATTCCCAGAGCCCTCTTCTTCCACGAGCTCTACCCGTTGTGGAAAGCATTTTTCACCGAGCTCGGCTTTGAGGTGGTGCTCTCCGACCCCACCAACCGCCACATTATCCGCCAGGGCGTGGAGAATATCGCCGAAGAGCCGTGCCTGCCCATCAAGCTGGCCCACGGGCATATGCTCAACCTGCTGGAAAAGGAGCCGGACTTAATCTTCCTGCCCGTCCAGTGCACCATGGAAAAGCTCTCGGACGACTTCAATAAATCCTGGAACTGCCCGCTTACCCAGAGTTTACCTTACATTCTTTTAAGTTCAACACGTATTAAAGAATCGCTGAGTGCGCCTTCGGGTAAACAGCCCCGGGTGCTGAGACCGGTTATCCACCCCGACCGCGGCCGTTCCTGGGAGAAACGCGTCCTGAAGAAATGCGCCCGCGATGCCGGTATTACCTCGAATGCCCTGATAGATAAATCCGTCCAGGTAGCGTTTGAAGCGTTCGATAGTTTCAACGACTGGCAGCAGAGGCGGGGGCGTGAGGTTCTGGAAAATCTCAAGACTGACGAGAAGGCCATCGTCATCATCGGCCGCGCCTATAACACCTGCGACGAGGCCATGACGCTCAACCTGCCGGAAAAGCTGCGTGATTTGAATATCCTGGCAATACCGCTGGACTTCCTGCCGCTGCAATCGGTGGCCGGGGAAGTCGGTAAAGCCCACCCCAACATGTACTGGAAGGCGGGACAGAAAATAATGTGCGCCGGCAGAATCATTGCCCGCGACCCTCGCCTGTTCGGACTCTATGTCACCAATTTCGCCTGCGGACCTGACTCCTACATGCTCAGGTTCTTCGGTAAGGAGACCGAGGGTAAGCCCTTCCTCACCATAGAAATCGACGAGCACTCCGCGGACGCCGGCATTATCACGCGCTGCGAGGCCTTCATCGATACGATACGCAACGCCAGGACACGCGGCACCAGCAAGTATATACCGCTCGTCAGTATCTCCTCCAACCACACCAACACCCGGCGCGTCTACGTGCCCTACATGATTGACCACGGCTATGTCCTGTCCGCCGCCATGAGGCACTGCGGCGTCGACTCCGAGCCCCTGCCGGAGTCGGACGAGCTTACCCTGGAGATTGGCAGGAAATATACCACGGGCAAGGAATGTTACCCCAGCATCATCACCTCCGGGGACATCGTTAAGAAGACACTCGCCCCGGACTTCGACGCCGACCATGCCGCCTTTTTTATGCCCTCGGCCAGCGGGCCATGCCGCTTCGGACAGTATAACCGACTCCACCGCCTGATACTCGACGAGCTGGGATTGCAACAGGTGCCGATACTCGTCTTCGACCAGACCGGTGGCTACCATAAAGACATGTCGTCCCTGGGGCGAGGTTTCCGACTTCACGCCTGGAGGGCTATCGCTATCCTCGACTCCATGCAGAAGCTGGTACTGGAGAGGCGACCCTACGAGGTAAGCAGGGGCGAGACCGATGCCGTCTATAAAGAGTGGCTGGACCGGCTGATTAAAAACGTCGGGCGGGACGGCAACACATTAAAAGAGTTCTCCGGCCACGTCAGGGACTCTTTTGAAGCGATTAAAATAGACACCGGCGTACCGAAGCCGCGAATCGGCATCGTCGGTGAGATATTCGTCCGCAGCAACCAGTTCGCCAACGACGCGCTTGTCAGCAAGCTGGAGGCTCTAGGCGCACAGTGCGGGGTGCCGCCTCTTGAGGAATGGCTGGACTACATCGACCATCAAAGAAAAAGACGGAATCGACTCCACATTGAGGGCGGCTGGCGCGACTGGGCCCGGCAGAAGCTTACCGAGATTGTCCAAGAAAATGTCGCCGAGCCGTTGAGGAAGCAGTTTGACGACTCTATAGAGCTGTTCAGCCGCGAGCTACCGACGCAGGCAATACTCGACCGCGGCCACACCTACCTGACACCCGCCGTGGAGGGGGAAGCCATCCTGAGCATAGGACGCGTCGTGGAGTACGCCGAGCACGGCTTCGATGGCATCGTTAACATCATACCGTTCGGGTGCATGCCGGGGATTATCGTGAGCCTGCTCCT
>DAOVRI010000105.1 GCA_030628245.1 Dehalococcoidales bacterium | reverse complement strand
TTCAGATTATAGTCCACCACCGACGTCGAGCTGATATCACACCCGGCCTGGATATCCCGGATAGAGGGCGGGTAGCCCTTATCGGAGAGAAAACGCTCGATAAATTTGACGATGCGCCTTTGTTTATCGGATATCTTTTTCATGCCGACTCCTGAAACCGGCGTTAAACATAGCGAACACCTGTTCTATAATTACTATATACTACAATTACCCCCTTGTCAACCAGCCAGATTTCCCGGGCAGATAAAAGATAAATCCCTGTTTCACCACCAAACAACATCTGGTCTCACGGGCATAAAGCCCGGTATACGGATACAACCCGACATGATATAATCAGCAATAATAGCCCTCACACTTACGGAATCACTGTCTGCCAGTATAAATTATGCCTGAAGCCGAAGAGATACGCCCACTGGAAGTTTCAGAAGTAACCAAGTCTTTTAACCGGACTAAGGTAGTCGACGGTATCTCCTTCAATGTAGAGCCGGGCGAGATATTCGGACTAATCGGCCCCAACGGAGCCGGTAAAACAACCGGTATCAGGATGATTATGGATATCATCAAGCCTGACGCCGGCCGGATAAAGGTCTTCGGTGAAAGCCTGAATGAGCGTACCAAGGACAGCATCGGCTATCTACCCGAGGAGCGGGGACTGTATAAAAAATTATCCGTACTCCAATCGCTGCTTTACATCGCTTCCCTCAAGAGTGTTGAAAGCCAGCGAGCACGCAGTCGAGCCAGCGAACTACTGGAGCGGGTCGGCATGCTGGCCCATCAGAATAAAAAAAACGAGGAATTAAGCCGGGGCATGAGTCAAATCGTCCAGTTCCTGACTGCCGTTATTCACGAACCCAGACTGATAATTCTGGACGAACCTTTTGCCAATCTGGACCCGGTGAACACGGAGCTTATCAAGGAGATAATTCTCGAGCAACGGGGTCAGGGAAAGTCAATTATCCTGAGCACCCATCGTATGAATGAGATCGAGGAACTCTGCGACCGCGTCTTTATGATAAACAAGGGACGCGGCGTCCTGTACGGTGAACTCTCCGAGATTAAGGCCAGGTACCGGAGGAATTCCGTCTTTCTGGAGTATGAAGGGGAACTCGGCGAACTTGAGGGAATAGCCCGGAGACAGGACCATCACGGCTCAACAGAACTTATCCTGGAAAAAGACGCGTCTCCCCATGAAATACTGGAACAACTGGTACACCGCGGCGTTAAAATTATTCGCTACGAGGTTTCCACCCCTCCCCTGAACGATATCTTTCTGCAGGTAGTCGGTAAAGCCGGTGAATAAAACTTATTTAATATTCCGCCACGAATTTCTGAATACGGTCAGGAGGACCGGCTTCATCATCATGACGCTGATTGTCCCGCTCCTTGCCCTTCTCGGTATCGGCGCCTACCACGTCGTCTCGGGAATCTCGAAGCCCGTGGAGGAAGCGGAAAAGATAGGTTATGTGGACGAGGCCGGTGGATTCGACCAGTTCACCAGCCATGGGAATTTAACCCTGGTGCCCTTTCAAACCCAGGACGAGGCCAACAATGCGCTGGCCATCAACGAGATAAAGGAATATTTTATCATCCCGCCGGACTACATTTCTACCGGGGTCGTCAACCGCTACACGATGCAGAAAGAGCTTTATCCACCCCCCGCCACCATGACCGCCATCAATACGTTCCTCCTGAAAAACCTGCTCTCCGGGCAGGTGCCTGCGTCCACCGCCTCCAGAATTGAGGCGCCGTTGAACCTGGTAACCGTCACGCTCACCGCTACCGGCGAGGTGGCACCCGAACAGGGTGGTTTCGGGAACTTTGTCTTCCCCGGCGTTTTCAGCATTCTGCTGGTACTCGCCATCATTTTCTCTTCCACCTATCTGCTGCAGGGCCTCGGCGAGGAGAAAGAGAACCGCCTCATCGAGATACTATTATCCTCAGTCTCCACCCGCCAGTTGCTTACCAGCAAGGTCCTGGGGATTGGTGCGGCCGGCCTGGTGCAGGTAGCCGTCTGGGTGGTTTCCGCCCCGCTCCTGCTAAGACTGGCTTCATCATCTATCGGCGGCTTCATCAGCACCATCCAGCTACCGGCCCATTTCTTGATTTTGGGAATAATTTATTTCATCCTGGGCTACCTGCTATTCGCCGTGCTTTCGGCCAGCATCGGCGCCATCAGCTCCAGCTCCCGGGAAGGGCAGCAGCTTATTGCTATTTTCACTCTTCCCGCCGTTGCCCCCCTCTGGTTCATATCCTTACTTATGATGTTCCCGAATAACCCGGTCTGGATAGGCCTTTCCATTTTCCCCCTCACCGCCCCGGTGGCCGTGATGATAAGGCTGGGCGTGACCGATGTCCCCGCCTGGCAGCTGGCTGCCAGTATCGCTGTGCTGGTAGTTTCCATCGTCGGGGGCTTGTTGATAACCATCAGGGTTTTCCGAACCTACCTGCTGATGTACGGGAAAAGACCGGGCCTGGGTAAAGTGCTCAGCATGGTGTTAAAGGGATAGCCTGGCTCAGAAATAATTGAAAACCGGAATTCTCCGGTGGTGCCGTCGTTCCGCCGACCCTATCCGCCGTCGGTGCCGTCACAGACTTCATTTTGCTGGCCCGCGGCCATGGTCTCCAGCGCCAGCTTGTCCATCTCAAGCTGCACCGGAATCGGGTAATCACCGGTGAAACAGGCCAGGCAGAAATTATCCCTGGGCAGGCCCACCGCTTTAATCAGCCCCTCGATACTCAGGTAGCCCAGCGAATCGGCGCCGATAAAGTCGCAAATCTCCTGTACACTCTTCTGGGCCGCAATAAGCTCCCGGCGCGTGGCCATATCCACGCCGAAAAAGCACGGGTATTTAATCGGCGGCGCGCAGATACGCATATGAATCTCTTTAGCGCCCGCCTTCCGTAATATCTTCACCACGCTGGGCGTCGTCGTGCCGCGCACGATGCTGTCGTCGACGACCACCAGGCGCTCTCCGTCCAGCACCTGGGGCAAGGGATTGAACTTCAGCTTGACACCGAGGTCCCTGATACGCTGGTCGGGTTCGATGAAGGTGCGTCCGATGTACCTGTTTTTAATCAGTCCCTCGACGACGGGAATGCCGGACTCCCGGGCAAAACCCGTACCGGCCGCCGTGGCTGAATCGGGCACGCCCATAACGAGATCGGCATCAACCGGATACTCGCGGGCCAGCCCCATCCCCATAGCCTGCCGCGCCGGGTAGAGCAGCTTCCCGTCAATCACGCTATCGGGACGGGCAAAGTAAATATATTCAAAAATACACGCCCCCTTTTTATGCGCTCCCCCTCGATAGCTCTCCAGGCCATTCTCGTTGATAACGGCTATCTCGCCGTGACCAATCTCCCTGACGAAACTAGCACCGATATGGTCCAGAGCGCAGGTCTCGGAGGCTACTACCCAACCGCTATCAATCGTACCCAGGCATAGAGGACGCACACCGAACGGGTCACGGACCGCGAATAACTCTCGCGGCGTTAATACGACCAGGGAATAAGCGCCCTGAAGCCGCCGCATGGCATACTGTATCTTCTCTACCCAGCTTTTCCCTGAAGAGGAAAGGATGAGGTTGGCGATAACCTCGGTATCCGTGGTGCCGCAGAACTTATACCCCTGTCCGCTAAGCTCTTCATAGAGGTGTGTAGCGTTAATAATATTGCCGTTATGAGCGATAGCGATGGTACCGGCGTCATTTCTAACCACAATTGGTTGAGCATTGGCCGCTCGACTGGAACCCGCCGTAGAATAGCGGTTATGTCCGATGGCGATATGGCCGGTAAGTTGACTCAGTGATTCTTCATCGAATACATTGGACACCCGTCCCATGCCGGTAAAAACCCTGATTTTTTTGCCGTCGGACGTGGCAATGCCGGAGCTTTCCTGGCCGCGGTGCTGGAGTGCAAAGAGGGCAAAAAAGGTAAGACGGGCTACATCCTCATCCGGGGAATAAACACCAAAAACGCCGCAAGACTCGCGCAAGATTAACCCGCCTTTAAGTTCGTCTTGACTAATCCTCTGTTTATATTATAGCTTATCTGCAGCTTGCCGGTCAATTCATCATGAGCCAGCCCACGGCGACTTCAACCAGTCCAGAACAACACCAATCGCCCTGTCCTCCCGCCGCAGCTTGTGACCGGCCCCATCGATAACGACCAGCTTCTTTGGATTCCCGGCTTTCTCGTACAGACTCTGGGCATGGTCAACGGGCACCGTCTCATCCTGGCTGCCGTGAACAAGCAGCAGAGGCCTGGGAGCAATCCCGGCCACATAATCAAGGGGAGTAACCTGCTCGAGGTTATCGAACCATCCACTGAGGGACGGCGGAAAATCGTCATCCCTGATGGCGCCGATATCACGGTAACGGTCAATGATAGACTGCGGGTCGCCGGACTCAGTGAAAAGCCCGAAGTGGGCCGGGCAGGCGCAGGCCGCTACCCCGGAAATCCGCTCATCCTTTGAGGCCACGTAGACGGATACGACCGCCCCGGCGCTGAAGCCGACCAGGTACAGATGGGACCTATCGATATTATTCAGTCCCCGCAGGTAATCGACGACGGCTTGCAGGTCGCGCGTCCAGCCCAGGAAGTCCAGATTGCCGCCGCTATCTCCCGTGCCCCTGAAATTAAAGAAGCAAACGGCGAATCCTTCCCGGCAAAATTTCTCCGCCAGTGCCGGATAACCGCCATCACCCGGTTCCGGGGGACTACCCGATGGCGCGCCGTGGCAGAGGCAGACCAGCCGGTATTGAGCTTTTTCATCGGGCAGGAAGAGCTGCCCGACGATGGAAATGCCGTCAACCTGTAGAACAACGAAATCTTTATACACGCACAATCCTGTCAGGGCCATGAAAAGGGGCAGAAGTATATAAAACTAGATATATCTGCCTACGGACCTGGCAATAGTCCGCAGTTCTTCCATGAGACGGGCGAAATCCGAGGGCGAAAGCGACTGCAGGCCATCGACGAGGGCTTCCTTGGGATTGGGGTGGACTTCGATGAGAAGCCCGTCGGCACCGGCGGCCACGGCCGCCTTGGCGATGGCCGGAACGAGTGAATAGTGTCCGGCGGCATGACTGGGGTCGACGATTACCGGCAGGTGGCTGTTCTTTTTCAGCACCGGTATGGCGGAAATATCCAGCGAGAAGCGGATGCTGTCCTCGAACGTCCGGATGCCGCGCTCGCAGAGGACGACCTGGTTTTTTCCGTCGGTCAGCAGATAGTCGGCGGCGGTAAGCCACTCGCTGATGGTGCAGGAGAAACCGCGTTTCAGTACCACGGGACATTTACTCTTGCCGGCATTGGTCAGCAGGGCATAGTTCTGCATATTACGCGAGCCGACCTGAAGCATATCCGCATAGGAAGATACCAGCTCTACGTCATGCGGGTCTACCACCTCGGTGACCACCGGCATCCCGAACTCTTCCCTGGCTTTGGCCAGTAGTTCCAATCCTTTTTCCTGCATACCCTGGAAGCTGAACGGAGACGTACGCGGCTTGAAGGCGCCGCCGCGTAGTATGCTGGCCCCGGCTTTTTTGACGGCTTCGGCGGCCTGCATAAGCTGGTCTTCACTTTCCACGGCGCAGGGACCGGCGATAACGACGATACGTTCGCCCCCGATTTTCACCCCGCCGCAATCGACCAGGGTATCCCTGGGGTTGAACTCGCGGGAGGCGAGCTTGTAGGGCTTCATGATGCGGGTGACGCTCTCGACGCCGGGCAGCACGGCAAAGATATCGGTGGGTATCTGGCCGGTATTGCTCCCCAGCAGGGCTACGACCGTTTTATCCGTGCCCAGGTTCAACTGAACGCCAAGCTCCAGCGATTTCGCCTTCTGTACGACGTCATCGACTTCCTGCTTACTGGCGCCCGTTCTCATTTCAACTATCATAGTCTTTTACGCTCGCTCCTTTACAGAGTTAAAGGGTTCCCCGCCTCAATCTACATTAATGATAATACTAGAGCCGTGGCGGGGCGTCAAGAGTTCAGGGGGTTTTTGTATC
>DAOVRI010000011.1 GCA_030628245.1 Dehalococcoidales bacterium | reverse complement strand
TGTGATGTTACTAACAGCGACCATGCCATAAGAATCGGTCTGGCCCATACCATAATAACCGTTGAAGAAGAAAGCCTCAAGTTAACCGAAGTCTACTGGCTGGTTAATGACGGCGATATGACATACGTGGGAACGGACGGTGTACTGGTCTTCACTCTGCCGGAAGGAGCCTTTGAGATTGGAGCTCCCCAGGAACTGTTCGTAGATTACGAGCTTCTGGGGGATAACACGATTACTTATCTCGTACCGTTTCCTCCGGGTGAGAGGCAGCTTGTCTACTCTTACCGGCTGGAGAAACCGGACGCTGCTGAATTGACGATTCCTCTGAGGGTCGACTATCCCGCCGACAATCTTGAAATTATGGTAGCCGGTGAGGATATCGAGGTTGCCGTCGCCGAGTTAGCACCGGCCGAGCCTGTGATTACCGATACCGGAGAGCGTTTCATCCATTTCCATGGAGAGAACCTGCCTCGCGGCAAGATGATAAACCTCCGTCTTTCCAATTTGTCCGGAGGCAATGGTTTCCCCCTTTTCATCCTGTGGGTGATTATCGCTGTGGTGGTCGCCGGCCTGGCTGTTTACCTGATAAGAAGGAAGAAGAGAGCGGGTGGCGATGAATAAGGATATACCGGTTGCCTCTACCTGGGCTATTGAAGCCCGGGGTCTGGAAAAATCTTTCGGGGAGCACCGTGCCCTCAGGGGCATCGACCTGAAGGTGACCCGAAATGAGTCTCTTGTCATCTTCGGCCCTAACGGCGCCGGAAAAACAACCCTCCTGAAAATACTATCGACTCTGGTCAAGCCTTCCGCCGGTAGTGTGTGGCTGGATGGTATCGATATCCGCGATAAATCGGCACAAATCAGGCACAAGATAAGTCTGGTCAGCCATCAAACCTTTCTTTACGACAACCTTACCGTTTTCGAAAACCTCAAATTTTACGGAAAGATGTACGATGTCGCCGATTTAGAGAAACGAATTAAGGAAGTGATAGCCTGGGTGCAGCTTGAGTCCCGCCTCCACGACCGGGCAGGCACGCTCTCGCGCGGCTTGCAGCAGAGGGCCTCCATCGCTCGCGCCGTTCTCCATAATCCTTCAATCCTTTTCCTCGATGAGCCGGACGTCGGCCTCGACCCGCATGCCAGCGCCATGGTAAGAGATATTTTAGGAAGTATCAATTCCGGTAGCCGGACGGTGGTGATGACCACCCATAATCTGGAGAGGGGACTGGAACTGGGGGACAGTATTGTCATACTCGACCGGGGCAAGGTCGTTTACCAGGCCACCAGAGAAGCGATAAGTGAGGTGAATTTTCGGCAAATTTATGACCGGTACACGGAAACAGGCAGATGAATAAAACATTTACCAAAATTTTCGCCATTTTCTGGAAGGACATGCTGACAGAGCTCAGAACCAAGGAGATTATTGTCTCGGTGCTTGTCTTTGCTTTGCTGGTGCTGGTGATTTTCGGTTTTACCTTCGGTGCGGGGCTTGAAGTAACAGAAATGGTAGCTCCCGGCATTTTATGGGTGGCCTTAACCTTCGGGGGGGTAATCGGTCTTAACCGTATCTTCGCCGTGGAGAAGGAGAACTCGCGTCTGGAGGGGCTGATGCTCTGTCCCGTGGACCGCGCCGTCATCTACTGGGGGAAGCTGGCAGGCAGTTTCACCTTTATGCTGGCGGTGGCTTTTGTGATAACGCCAATATTTCTGGCCCTTTTTAACCTGCCCATTTTCTTGCCCAGACTTGCCCTTATTATTATACTGGCCACTCTGGGCTTTGCCGCCGTGGGCACGCTTTTTTCGGCTCTAGCCGTAAACACCCGCGCGCGGGATATTATGCTCCCGGTGCTTTTTCTGCCCGTGGTTGTTCCGGTGATTGTCTCCGCCGTCAAGGCTACCGGACCGGTGCTGGCTGGCGGACCCTGGGGAGACATGTTAACATGGCTACAAATATTAATCGCCTTTGATATTATTTATCTGGTAGTAGCCACGCTTGTCTTTGAATTTGTGGTGGAGGAGTAGTAAACTCTCCAATTGGAGTATGTATTTATATGAATGGCAATCATACCCTGAGAAATAGCATATTGTGGGGGCTGGGCTTCGCCCTGATGGTAGCCGCTCTATGTATGGTCTTCGTCTATGTACCTACCGAGAAACATACCGGCATAATACAGCGCATATTTTATTTTCACGTACCCGTTGCCTGGGTCAGTTTCCTGGCATTTTTCATTACATTTCTCTCGAGTATTCTTTACCTTTGGAAACGGGAGATAAAGTGGGATGCTATCGCCTGCGCTTCGGTGGAGGTCGGGGTTATTTTCACCACGCTGGTCTTGATTACGGGGCCAATATGGGCGAAACCGGTCTGGGGAATCTGGTGGACCTGGGATGCCCGCCTGACAACATCACTGGTGCTCTGGCTGATTTACATCGCCTATCTTCTGGTGCGCAGTTTTGCCACCGAACCGGCCAGGGCTGCCAGGTACAGTGCGGTGATAGGCATTGTGGGATTCATCGACGTGCCCATTGTCTTTATCACGGTGAACCTCTGGCGGACACAGCATCCGACCGCCATTATCTTTGAAGGCGGACTCACACCTCCGATGCTCATGACCCTGCTGGTGTGCATTGCCGCTTTTACCGTATTGTATATCCTCTTGGTTATTCAGAGTGCCGGACTGAAGACCATGGAGGCGGATATCAAACGTTTGAGGAGTATGAAGGCAGAATAGGAGGATAACTATTTATGGAGAATTTAGGGTATCTTTTAGCGGCCTATACCGTTATCTGGGCCGTTGTCTTCGGCTATATCTTATATGTGCAGCGGAAGCAGCGAAGGTTGCAGCGGCAAATCGATATGTTGAAAGAATCAGCGGATAAATAAAATATATTTAAAACGGGTACGAATCATGTTATACTTGTTTTCTTAGAAGAGGCTAAAAAGGAGGCGACCAAATAATGGCAGACTACGCGGCTTTAAAGAAAAAGGTGGACGAACTGGCCGAAAGAAAATGGGATGTGGACGCTATTCAGGCCAGAGTTAATAAACTGTTTGCGGAGGGAATCCCCAAGAAGAAGCTTGACGCGAAAGAGATGCTGGCCAACCGGGAGCAGATACTCGACCGCGTTCAGCAGCGGGCTGAGGAATATAACTTTATTTTAAAGAACTGTGCCCAGGGCACGGCGCTCGCCCTGATGGAAGAGTTCGGTCAGGGCAGCATGGAGGTTCTTCAAGCCTTGGCTCTATTCCCCGGCATCGGTAGTACCGGTGATTTATGTGGTGGTATCACCGGTAGTATGGTTAACTTCGGACTCTTTTTCGGACGTTATGGGAAACCCGGCCCTGAAGGGATGAAACAGGGTATGGCGGCTGCCCGGAATTTTATTGCCGACTTCGAAGCTAAAATAGGTTTTAAGCATTGCACTGACATAATAGAAAAGGTGACAGTCGGGCAAAGGCTGAATCCCGGCAGGAGCGACGCGGAGATGGCGACCTTTGCGGCGGAGAAAGGTTTTGAGAAGTGCAGTCTGGTTCCGGGAATAGGCGTCCGGCTTGCCGCCGGTTATATGATCGATAGCATGAAATAACGCTGCCGGCGTTTCACGCATCGCCCCGATGAAGCGGCAGAGTTCCCAGCCGTCGGGATCGCACTGGCGGCAGCGTTCCAGTTTTTGTTCCGTCAGAAGCAGGCATTCCGAATTACCTCCGGCATCGGAAATACCCTTGGCATACAGCGTTTATCACCCGGGCTGTCTGTCCTTCCCGGTTCCTGCTTCCGGATAGCACTAGAATTTGCATGTATATTACCCTCCTCCGGTAAATGTGTTACACATGGGTCGTTACCCATAATTATAGCATTTTAGCTTTCGGGGTCGGGAGGCGACTATATAACAGTCAGGCGCGCTCCAGCACCAGGAGGCTGTTGCCCCGCCACCGCTCCCGTGTCCTGATGCGAAGCTGTCCCGGCGACTCCACGTAAGTGACGAGTCGAGTGATGGCCGTCGAGCCTGCCGACACCACTATCATCCCGCTGGCGGAAAGCTGCTCAGCCGCCTGCTTGAGCGTCAGGAAGGTGGCGTTTCTGCCCTCTTCTTCCCTCAGCACCCCGGCAAAGAGGTCGACCTTCTCTTTATTTTGAGAGTCGATGCCGACCTGATGTGAGATGCTGATTCTCTCCGGAGGGCACTCGTTCAGGGTGAGATTGAGTCTGGAACACCTGAGAGCCAGCAAATCTCTGTCAACGAGGACTATGTTTTCCGGCCGCAAGAGCTTCCATAGAGCGACCGCCACGTGACCCTGCCCCGGGTTGAATACAACGCTGTTGTGTATATTCCTGCCTTTTATATTAGTAAAGGCTTTCACCAGCATTTCGCTGCCGTAGCTGAGAGAATCGAACTCGGGCAGGCCGTAGGTGGACTGCATAACGTACTCCAGGCTGCCAAAGCGTATTTTTACGTTTTCCCGATGATAAATGCCGCGCTCCAGGGCGCTCTTATCCGGCTTCGGGGAAATAGTTTCCTCGGTAAACCGGTAATGAAAGACAGCGTGGCCGGACCTGGTACGCCTGAGAATAACTTCGACTCCGGGTGTTTCATCCAGAATTTCAGAAACGGTCGCTTCAAGCGGGGCCACCACCACTATGGCCGCAAGCCCGCCGGGCGCCAGATAGTGACCGGCTTCCCGCAGGAGGTAAGCGATGACCGTTTCGCCGGCTTTGCCGGGGATGTTGGCGATAATAAGGTCGAAGTCCGTCCGTTTCACATCGTCGTAACCCAGGCTGCCGTAAATGTCCACGCCGGCCAGTCCGTTTAGCTCCGCATTCTGGCGTGAGTATTCGACAGCCAGGGCATCGCGGTCGACCATGTGCACCGTGCTGTCGCGGTGCATATTCTTCAGCGTTAGTCCCACAGGGCCGTAGCCACATCCCAGGTCGAGAATACGCTGCGGCCGGTCATAGTCGGCCTCAATGATAGTGCGCAGGAGGAACCTGGCGCCGGTGTCTATGTCGTGGCTGCTGAACAGCTCCTGTGACGTTCTGAACCGGAGGCTCTGTTTCCAGGCGCGAAAAGTCACGGTTTTATGGAAGTAAACATCCTCATCCATCAGCTTGTCTGTCTCCGTAGGGCTATTCACCGTATTCCACGTTCATGATATAGCCGCCGACGCTTTCCTTCTCAATAAGAAGGGTACGCCAGTTGCCTCGACTTAAGCACAACCCGGCGGTCAGACCGGCTGGCCCCCCGCCGATGATAACGGCATCCCAGTCAGGCACTTTATAACTCCTTTGCTTAAGCTGAGCCGGCTTTAGTGAGAGCGGCCCCGGTTACCAGCTTCGTCATAAGCGCCGTGCGGTTATACGGGGGTATCCGGTAGTAGTTGAAAGAGAACGCGCAGCCCGGCGCGCCGCCGGCCACGAAGAAGTGGAGGTTCTCCGGGTAAACCAGAACCGGCACCTTGCCTCCCGGTTTCAGGGCGGCGGCGAACACGTCTTTACGGTCGGCGGGAATAACCCCCAGTTCCATCGCGGTCTGCAGGCTTTTTCTTTCAGCCGCATTGAGGTCGTCGTAAGATACCGACGTTCGTTGGTAAATCTCGTCCTGCAGGCCCTTCTGGTCGAATCCCATTTTCTTCAGTTCGGCGGCCAGTTCCGGGAAGAGGATTATCATGTGGTTCAACGCCCCTCCGCCGGAGCCGAGGTATTTGCCTATTCCCTTCGTCCCCCACATGAGGTAGCCGCGGCGGTCTGTCCTTACCAGGTCTTCGACCATCCTGTCGAGGACTCCCTCGGCCGTCCAGGTGCCAATCATCCCGCCGTAGAAGTGATTTAGCTGGCTTTCGCCGTGGATTGAGCCTACGGTTACGCAGCTTTCGTCTGCCTTAAAACCTCGGCTGGCGTGGTAGGGTTCCCACGGACTGAAGTCTTCGGCCTCGCAGAAGGTAAAAAAGGTGTGCGGTGATACGCGTCCGGTCAGCGCCATGTCGTTCTTTCCCGGCCAGGTCTGACCGATGTTGAGCGTGGATAACCGTATCGCCCGCCCGATGGTGTTATTGGCCCGCCAGCCGTGTCCCATGAAGCCTATCCCGGCCTCCATCCCGATTTCTCTGGCAATCGGCCCGCTGACTACTGTCAGGAGATTGAACGACCCCGCCGAAGCCAGGATATGAAGGTCATCGAAGTCCTCGTCCGCCAGGGCTTCCATGGCGGCGATTACCACCGGCAGGTACTCCGGCTTCGCTCCGGCCATTACCGCGTTGATAGCTATCTTCTCAATCGTGGCGATTCCCTGCTTGGGATTAATCTTGCCTAACACTTCATCGGGAGACCGCTTTGTCCCCGAGAGCATCCACTGGACGCGTTCCGGGGTAGGGGGTACCAGGGGCAGACCGTCACCCCAGCGGTTATTCAGGAAGATATCATTGAATTCCTCGGCGGCGGCCGGATAGGACTCCGCCACAACGGTAACCTCGGCCGGGCCTGCTTCTTCTTCACCCTGCGATGGCCCTGTCTCCTCGGGCGTCAGCGGCTCGATGAGGGCGTCTACGATATCATCAAAGACGGATTCTACTAGCGGCCTGACCGTCTCGACGTCGCCGCGGAGCTTATAAAAGTCCTCCGAGCTTATTTTCACGCGACGCAAACCCGGCATTCCGTTATCCGCCGATGCCGATTTGGCGTCGTCTTCAAAGGTGGTGCAGTTGATAAACATGCCGGGTTTCCCCATTTTTTCCAGTAATACCGTGCCGGCCACGCCGACAAATGTGCACGACCCTCAGTCGCCGACCCCATAAACGAAGGTGTCTATCTCCGGCAGCCAGGCCTCGGCATCATCGTCCCTGATTAGGAATGCGCCCCGCAGCCAGGTGGTGGTTGCGGTAGGGTATCGCTCTTTGAGGAGTTCCTCGAATACCTTGTAAAAGTTATCCAGGCCCGGTTTGTTGTTCCAGTACAGGCCGACTCTCTTGCCCGCCAGGTCCGTAACACGGGGGTTGGGTGCGGACACCGGTTTGGCCTCTATCACACCCCGGGGGTTAAGCAGTTTTAGTTCAACCTTATTCTCACTCATTAATTACTCCTTTATTGAAAAAATTCCCCCCACTGCAGACATAATAGTAGAAGAATGAAATTAGAAAACTTCTATAATTATGGTCGCCGCTATCGTAAATGTCAAATAAAGTGTGCCTGTATTTTCGTAACTCAATCAGGGCGAGAAACAACCTTTCGGCTTCCTTGACTCTTTGGTGATATTAGGTTACAATAAATAGTTAGGTAAAACCGAATATTTATAAAACACCTAAGCAATACAGCAAAGGAAGCAGCACATGAAACAGAATAAAGAGGCTTTAGTTCAGTATATTCTGGAGACATCCGGGAACATTTACGGTGCGCTTAATCCCACTATCCGGCTAGAGTTGTTATCTTCTGATATTACGGTGGCGCAATTGCGGGCGCTCCTGATATTGCATACCGGTGGCCCCAGTCGCATGAGCTCTATCGCCTCCGTCCTCGATGTTGCCCTTTCCACGGCGACCGGTATCGTGGAAAACCTGGTCAGGAAAGAGCTGGTAGTACGCGAAGCCGACCCGCATGACCGCCGACTGGTTATCTGCAAGCTTTCACCGGCGGGGCAGGAACTCATCGGCGGGTTATGGAGGTCGGGGGAGTTCCAGATGGAAAGACTCCTGGATGGTCTGACGCTGGAACAACTGAAGAAAGCCGCCGAGGTTGCCGAGATGCTGCTCGATAACGTGTCCCGGAATACCGGCGGAGCTGCCGGGGGTGGGGTAGAGTGACCAGAATATCACAAGCGCTGGCGCGTTTCATCGAGCGCCGGCCCTGGTTGTTTATCATCATTGCTGTATTACTTTCGGCGGCGGCCGTGCCGGGTCTTACCATGCTGGAAACAGAGACCGGTTTCGCGGCGCTCGTCTCGCCTGATGCAAAGATATCGCAGGACAACGCGCGCTACCAGGAGCAATTCGGCGGGGAGCCGATTACCGTCCTGCTCGAAGGTCAACTCGACGATATATTTTCGGTCGGCAACCTGGCCATCCTGTCCGATTTTGAGGAGGTAGTATCCCACGATGAGCGATACCGCGCCGTGAATAGTCCTGTCGGCCTGCTGAGGATGGCCCAGGAGAAAGCCGGTCAGGCGGGGCAGACTGTTATTGAATCGGTCCTCTACGATTCCGAGGGTGCCGTCAGCCAGTTGATGCAGCCCTTCATCCCCGACGATGAGCACGTAATAATCGTGGTGACCCCGCAGGGGAACATGAGCGATGAGGAATCCCTGCAGGCGTCTAAAGACATCGAGGAATTTTTCTCAACCCACCCCATGGACGGTGTAAATGCCGAAGTCATCTCAGGCTCCAAGCTGGTGGATGCCATCAGCACCGGCATCGGTAATAACATCACAATCCTGCTGGGTTTATCCGTTGCCGTCATGATGGCCATCCTGATATTCATGTTCCGGGTGCGCTGGCGGCTGCTTTCTCTAATCATGGTGGGCGTCAGTACCCTGTGGACATTCGGCCTGATGGGCTATTTATCGGTGCCTCTGACTATGGCCACGATGGCCGTCCTGCCGATACTTATCGGTCTCGGCATAGATTTTTCCATACAGTTTCACAACCGCTATCAGGAAGAAGTAACTAAAAGCAGGACAATCGGCGAGGCGATTATTACCTCCATATCGCGCATGTTCCCAGTGGTCGGGATTGCTTTGCTGGCAACGATAATCGGTTTCATAACACTTTACATATCCGAAGTGCCCATGATACGTGATTTCGGTATGGTGCTGGCCATCGGCATCGTTATCAGCTACATGGTAGCCCTGTTCCTGCTGCACAGTATCGTCTATCTGGCCGATAAGCGGACGCCGATTAACCGATTGAAAAAGGCGGCGAAAGAAGCCAGCGGACGTATCGAGCGCATTTTATTACGTCTCGGCAGACTGGCCATCAATCATACTCTGTGGATATTCATTATCGCCGTTATCTTCGCGGTTGGCGGTGGCATTGTTGACCACTGGCTGCCGACGAATACCGACTACGAAGAGCTTATGCCTCAGGACACGCCGGAATTGATACAACTGAGAGAGGCGCGCGAGATTACCGGCAGCGGAGGCACCATTCACTTTATGGTGGAGGCGGATGACGTGACCAGCCCGGCGATGCTTAACTGGCTGCAGCAGTACCAGGATGAAGCAGTGTCATCGCATCCTGAAATCATTTCCGTAAATAGTCTGGCGACACTGGTCGGTGAAGCCGCCGGGGGAGCGATTCCGTCTCAAACGCAGATTGACGCGATACTGGAAAACACTCCGCCACTCTATGTAGCGCAGGTCCTCTCCGCCGACCACCGGACGGCCAGCATCTCGTTCAATATTAAGTACATACCCCTGGAGGAGACCCACGACCTGTTACAGCTTTTGCAGGAGGAAGCCCATGCCCCGGCGGGTGTGAACGTTTCGCCGGTCGGCAGCCTTGCCCTCGGGGCCAGCACGATGGACGCCATAGTAGGCGCCAGGCTTACCATGAATCTCATTTGCCTCGGCGCGGTGTTTATCATCCTTTTACTGGTTTACCGGCGTCTGGGCAGCACCGTATTCACCATCATACCGGTTGGAGCCGTCATTGCCTGGTCTTCATTGGACATGTATCTCATCGGCATTCCGCTTAACCCGCTTACCGCGATTCTTGGTGTCCTTATCATCGGCATTTGCACCGAGTTCATGGTACTGCTTATGGGACGCTATGAAGAAGAAAAAAGGTCGGGGTTATCGCCGCGGGACGCCATGGTAACCGCAATATCGAAAATCGGGCGGGCTATAGTGACTACGGCTTTGACTACCCTGGGAGGCTTCGGTGTGCTGATAGCGTCGAACTTTGTCATGATTCGTGATTTCGGCATCGCCACCGTCGTCGGGGTGTTCCTCTGCCTGATAATAACGATTACGGTGATGCCGGGACTTATCGTCTGGTACGACAACTGGAGGAGCAAACGTTTATCGAGAAAGTCGGGGTAATAAAGCATTGCGTTGCGGAGAAAGAGGGAGAAATTAAGCTCCCTCTTTTTCTTTATAGTAGTGTCGGTAATTTTTGACAGCCGCGATGTAAGGTGGATACAATCTAACTAGATGAATGCGATAGATTATTGAAGGAGGTCAGGTTAATTGACAACGATAAAGGAATATAACAGGTACGGCGAAGAGATGGAGAAGGCGCTCCTTCTGAAGACATCCCCCATAGCCGTGAAGATGCTGGAGACTGAAGCGGATATACCGGAAGGAGCCATCAGGCCGAAGAGAGACCGCGGTTATCATCTGGCGCAGTGCCAGGCCTTTGCCATGACCCGGCGGCAGGGAATGACAATAGCTATGCTGAAAGAAGACCACTGGTGCTGGGCGCCTTTGCTGGCCTACGGACTGGTGGAAGACCCGCATGACGCCTTCGTAGATGCGCATACATCTTTCCCACGTTTTGAGTACGGGAAATACATCGGTATGGTGACCGGGCCGTTGAGGTCGGCTAATTTCGAGCCGGACATGGTGCTCGTTTATTCCAACACCGCGCAATTGAGGGAGATGATCGGTGTGCCGAAGTTCCAGGACAAGACCCTGGTGAAGTCCGAGTTCGACCCTATAGATTCCTGCGTTTACTCCGTCGTACCTGTAATAACAACCGGCGAGTACCGGATTACCCTGCCCGACCCCGGCGAAGCCTCGCGGGCCTTTGCCGGAGATGACGAAATTATCTTTTCCATACCGAAAGATAAGCTGGGAGGGTTGGTGGAGGGGGTCAAGCGCAGTGCCGAGATGAAGCAGAACGCGGACGATTGGGCCCATATATTGCTGCGGCCGGATTTCCCCCGCCCCGATTTCTATAAGGACCTGTTTAGAAAGTGGGGACTGGATGTCGAGGAGTAAAATTCTCAATCGAAAACGGTCACGACCCCTTTACAAAAGGGTTAAATTTGTAATATAATATATCACGTTATATCGGGATAAATTGCGGAAGTCAGGCATCCACCCATGAGAGTAATACTGAGATTAACGGGATATGTTCAAAAATACTGGCCCATGCTGCTCCTGGCCTTCGTGTTTATTATCATCGGCACCGGTTTCGGCATCGCCATACCCCGTATGCTCGGCGAAGGTATCGATACCGTGCTGGGCATGGGTGAGCGAAGTTTCGTTATCATCGCCGCGGTAGTTATCGTTGCTGCCAGCGCCTTGAGGGGGTTAGCCGGTTACGGGCAGCGCTTTTTTGCCGAGGTTGTCGCCCAGAAAGTATCGTATAATATCCGGAATGCCCTCTACGAACGATTGCAACGACTGAGCTTCGCCTTCTATGACCGGAGCCAGACGGGGCAGCTTATGTCACGCGCTACGGTCGATGTCGAGGCCACGCGCATGTTCTTCGCCATGGGCCTGCTCGGTATGGCCCAGGTGCTTTTTATGTTTCTCGGAGTGGCCTACATGCTGCTGTCCATGGACTGGAAGCTGGGATTAATCACGCTTGCCTTTGTCGTTCCGGTGGCCTGGCTGGCCGTCACCTTTGGCAGACGTATCCGCCCTATCTGGCTTAGAGTTCAGGCTATGCTGGGTTTCATGGGTACCACGCTGGAGGAGAGTCTCTCCGGTGTCAGCGTGGTCAAGGCGTTCTCTCACGAGCAAGAGGACGGACGGAAGTTCGCCTCTCAGGCAGGCACCCTCTACGATGAACAAATGCATGCCGTCCGTCTTATGGCTATTAATATGCCTACCATGGTGCTATTAATTAGCATACCGACCATCTTTATCCTGTGGTACGGCGGCCAGCAGGTAGTGGCCGCTACCATGACCATAGGCGAGGTTGCTCAGTTTATCCTTTACGTGGGCATGCTGATGATGCCCATACGCCGATTGGGGATGATGGTCAACCTTTACTCACGCACGGCATCCGCCGGGCAGCGTATTCTAGAAATACTGGACACCGAATCTGCGGTCAAAGAGAAACGAGATGCCATCGAGATGGGCAGGGTCAGGGGCCATGTCCTCTTTGAGAATGTCAGTTTCAGCTACGATAAAATCGGGCCAGCCTTGAAGAATGTCAGCTTCGAAGTGCAGCCGGGTCAGCTGGTGGCCCTGCTCGGCCGCTCGGGCAGTGGCAAGAGCACCGTGGCCAATCTTCTCGCCAGGTTCTACGATGTGACCGATGGTAGAATCCTCGTGGATGACATTGATATACGGGATGCTACCCTGGCATCGTTGCGTAAGAATATCGTCGCGGCGCAGCAGGATGTATTCCTTTTCTCCGCCACCATTCGTGAGAATATTGCCTATGGCGCCATAGATGCCAGCGCGGACCAAATTGTAAAGGTGGCCAAAGCCGCTTACCTCCATGACTTTATCCAGGCGCTGCCCGATGGCTATAACACCTGGGTGGGAGAACGCGGCGACACACTTTCGGGTGGGGAGAAGCAGCGGTTATCTATCGCCCGCACTCTGCTTGTCGACCCCGGTATCCTCATACTCGACGACTCCACAGCCAGTGTGGATTCGGAAACGGAGAAGCTTATCCGTCAGGCCCTGGACAGGCTTATCAAGGGGAGGACTACCTTCATTATTACTCACCGTCTGCCTATTATCCAGAACGCTGACCTTATCCTGATGCTTCAGGATGGCGAAGTGGTGGAGAAGGGCACGCATGACGAACTGATTGCCAAGAACGGCATTTACAAACAGGTATACGAAGAGCAGCTGTTAATACGTCAGGATACCGAGGAAAGCCAGGTGGAGGAGTAACATGTTTCACGGCGGCGGGATGGGCGGTCCTCCCCACCACGGTGGTGGCCGCTTCGATTCGGACGAGGTCCTGGGCAAGGTATATGACAGCCGGGTAATCGCCAGGCTGCCAAAATATCTGGCGCCTGTCATGGGCAAGATAGGCGTCGGGGCTGGCGGCATGCTGGTGCGTACGCTGGCTATTCTGGCTGTGCCCTACCTTGTCGGTGAGGCCACGGACTATATCGTGCGGGGGAACCTCAGCGGACTTAATACCGTTGTTATCATGCTGGCTGTAGTCGCCCTGGCAATGTGGGGCGGTCAATATCTGGAGAGTATCTTCCTGGCCCGGGCCGGCCAGTCCATCATATACAGAATGCGTACCGAGATGTTCGACCACCTGCACCGGCTTTCACTGAGTTTCTTCGACCGCAATAAGGTCGGCAAGCTTATGTCTCGGGTGCAGAACGATGTCCAGCAATTGCAGGAGCTCGTGACCCAGGGTATGCTGGCCCTCTTGACCAGCGTCCTGACGCTCGCGGGCATAGCTGCTATCATGATTACCAGGAACCCGCGGCTGGCTTTAATCACGCTTTCGGTCGTCCCCGTACTGGCGATAATGATTTTCGTGTGGCAGAAGTACGCCCGGCGGGCTTTCATCAGGGTACGGCGGGCTATCGCCACGGTCAACTCCCAGCTTCAGGAGGATATCGCCGGTGTCAGGGTCGTCCAGAGTCTTTCGCGCGAGGACGAAAACCTCGAGCAGTTTGATGAGGTCAACCGCGCTCACCTGGACGCCAACGTCAGCGCCGTCAAGCTGGAGGCGCTTATGATGCCCACGGTACAAATACTCACCGGTGTTGCTTTTGCCATCGTCATCATCGTGGGTGGCTTTCAGGTCCAGGACGGTGTTATGACTGTCGGTATTCTGGTGAGCTTCTTGCTCTACGTCCAGCGTTTCTTCGAACCTGTCCTGGAGCTGGCCATGCAGTATACGGAGCTTCAGCGGGCCATGGCCTCCGGGACGCGTATCTTCGAGCTGCTCGATGTCGAACCCGAAATTCAGGACAGGCCCGACGCTATTGAACTCCCGCCGGTGAGTGGAGAGATAAACTTCCAGAACGTGAACTTCGGTTATGAGCCCGATAAGGATGTCCTCCACGATATTAACCTGAACATCAAGCCGGGAGAAACGGTAGCCCTCGTGGGACAGACCGGCTCGGGTAAGAGCAGCCTGGTCAGTCTTACCGCCCGCTTCTACGAAGTGGAAAAGGGCGAGGTGACCGTCGACGGTTACGATGTTCGTTCCATTACCCAGCGGTCATTGAGGCAGCAGATTGGTATCGTGCCTCAGGACCCGATTCTCTTTTCCGGCACCATCGAGGAAAATATTAAGTACAGCAAAGCGGAAGCCAGCCGCGATGAGGTTATCGAGGTAGCTAAAACCGTCGGCGCTCAGAATTTCATTAACCGGCTGGACAAGGGCTACGATACGCAGGTGGGGCAGAGGGGTGTCAGTCTCAGCGCCGGACAGCGCCAGCTCATATGCCTGGCCCGGGCCATACTGGCCGACCCGCGTATCCTGATACTCGATGAAGCCACCTCCAACGTGGATACGAACACCGAGCGAATTATGCAGAAAGCGTTGCGTAAGCTGACCGGAGGACGCACCTGCCTTACCATCGCTCACCGGCTTTCCACGGTGACCGGCGCCGACCGTATTATAGTGCTTGAGCAGGGGCGGATTGTCGAAGAAGGCTCTCATAAGGAGCTCCTGGCGAAACAGGGGCTTTACCACAAGATGTTCGAGACCCTGAGCTCACCGGGGTTAACAGCTTAAACCCCGCCGCCCTCTCTTTCTATTGATATTCTTTCTCAGATAAGTTACATTTGTGCTACAATAAACCATGAATAGTCTGGATTTCCGCCTGGACCAGCATTCCCCCACCCCCTTATACCAGCAGATAGCCGAGCAGGTCAGGCAGTTTATCGCCACGGAGCAGCTTAAACCGGGCGACCACCTGCCCACGGTAAGAGAACTGGCGCATTCCCTCAATGTCAACCAGAATACCGTGTTCCGGGCTTACCATGAACTTGAGCGGGAGAGGGTAATATCCGCCCGGCGGCGTGGCGGCACCGTGGTGGTTGCCAGTACGGACGACCCCTCCATTACCGTAGCCCGCCAGAAACGCCTTTCGGAAATCGTCAGCGATGATATTGTTAAGGTGCTCAGCCAGGGATACAGTCCCGAGGACCTTGAGGCGGCTTTCTACCTTCACCTGGCACGATGGCGTGAAGAAAGGCAGAGCCTTGCGCAAAAGCCGGTGAGCGAATCGAAAATCAGCGTCAGTCCCAATACTATCCATATCGTCGGCAGCCATGACCTGGCCCTGACCATACTGACCGACCTGGTAAAGCGGCGCAGCGATAATATAGATTTTGAGATTGTCCATGCCGGTAGCCTCGGCGGGCTTATCGCTCTCCAGGAAGACAGGGCTCACCTTGCCGGCATTCACCTGCTGGATGAAGAAACGGGTGAGTATAATTACCCCTATATCAAACGTATATTGCCGGGTCGCGAGGTGGCGGTGGTGCACCTGGTATATCGTATTCAGGGACTGATGTTCGCTCGCGGCAACCCCAAGAATATCGAAGGCATAGCCGACCTGAAACGCCCTGAGATAACCTTCGTCAATCGGCAGAAGGGGTCCGGCACCAGGGTTCTCCTGGACATACAGCTGCGCCAGCTCGGTATCAGCCCGGGCGAAATAAAGGGGTATGAACAGGAGATGGAAACACACCTCGCCGTCGGTCTGAGTATTTCACGGGGTGAGGCAGACGTAGCACTGGGTATCGAGGCAGCCGCCCGCAGCTGTGACCTCGATTTCCTGCCGTTGTTCCGGGAAAGGTACGACCTGGTAATACCGATCGCCAGCTACCGGAGCAAGCTGCTGGCTCCCTTGCTCGAAACGGTGGTCAGCGAGGAATTTAAAGAGGTAGTTAATAAAGCGGGCGGTTACGAT
>DAOVRI010000023.1 GCA_030628245.1 Dehalococcoidales bacterium | reverse complement strand
TACTTTATACCATGGTTGCGCCTCCGTCCACAGCCAGAGTCTGGCCGGTAATGAAGGCCGCTTCGTCCGAGGCCAGGTAAAGCACGGCGCTGGCCACCTCTTCAGGGAGCCCCACTCTTCCCAGGGGCACAATGTCTGACGCGTGTTCTCTGGCTTCACCCGTAAAGACCTTATTAAAGCCCGGGGTATCGATAGGGCCCGGACTGATGCAATTAACGTTAATATTGTGGGCCGGACTTTTCCAGCCACGACTCAAGGTACATATATGCCGACCAGCCGCCATCGACGACGATAGTCTGACCGACGATGTACTTCGACTCCTCAGAGGCCAGGAAAACGGCGGCGTCAGCTACCTCTTCACATTCTCCCAGCCTGCCGGCAGGCGTTCTATTCGCCAGTTCTTTTTCATCAAGTACTCCCTTTGCCAGCAAATCTGTGACCAGACGTGTCTTGATGTACCCCGGGGCAATAGCATTGACATTGATATTGTATCTCGCCCACTCACAGCCCAGTACTTTGGTAAGCTGCATTACCCCGGCCTTGGCACTGCTGTAGCATACCCTCTCTGGGAAAGCGCCTATCCCGTTTACGGATGCGATGTTTATAATCTTGCCGCTCCTCTGCTTTATCATTTCTTTGCCCGCGGCCTGGCTGCAGAAGAAAACGCCTGTCAACATCACATCGATACCCTGTCTCCAGCGTTTTTCTTCTAATTCTTCAGAGGCGCCGACGACGGACATGCCCGCGTTATTTGCCAGAATATCAATCCTGCCGAATTCAGCTACAACCTTTTTCACCATTTCATCAACCGCCGCTTTATCAGCCACGTCGGCCTGAACCACCATCGCGCGCCGTCCGAGTCCCGTAATTTCCTGAGCCACTTCCTCGGCGGCCTTTACGGATGTTGAGCAATTAAGGGCAACATCAGCCCCTTCCCCGGCCAGGGCCAGCGCGATGGCCTGCCCGATACCGCGGCTGGCGCCGGTAACCAGTGCCGCTTTATCCTTTAATCTCATTTATCTCTCCTCACCGGTCGGTTAAAAACAACCGGGGTAAAAGCTATGAAATAGTACCCTGCTCCTTGAACTGTGCTATCTCTTCCCAGCTATAGCCGAGTTCTAACAGTACCTCTTCAGTATGGGCACCGACAGGTGGCGCTACGCTCTTTATCCGGGCTGGTGTCCCGCTGAATTGGACTGGGCTGTTGAGCAGCCGTGCCTTGCCCGTTACGGGGTGGTCGATATCCGTGTAAAAATTATTCACAACTGCCTGTTCGTCCTCCAGAATCTCGCTGACAGTCTGGTTGGCGCTAACGATGAGGTCATTTTCCCGGAAACTCTTCTCCCATTCCGCCCAGGTCTTCGAAGCAAAGAGTTCATCCAGCAGGCTAATCATTTCTTCACGGTTTTCCTCTCTACTTTCCATGGTGGCATAACGGGGGTCATCTATCCAGTCTAACTTGCCGATGGCCTTGCAGAATGGCTGCCAGTATTCCTGGTTGGGGTGGACCATCATAAACCATCTTCCGTCTTTACTTCGATATGAATTATACATGGGATTGGGCATACGTGCTCTGTCCCATACTTTTGGCGGATAGCCGAAGAGAGCAACCTGGGTATCAAGTCCTATCGTCCATGCGGCGGTATGGTACAGCGAAAGCTCCAGGGACTGCCCTTTACCTGTTTTTTGTTTATGGTACAGGGCGCCGCAGATACCGGCCGCCATATGGGCTGAGGCCACCATATCCATCATTCCGGGACGCTGTATGGCGGGTGGGCTTTCCGGGTCGGCAGTTACCAGGCTCATCAAGCCGCCGTATGACCAGGCAGCGACATAATCATAACCGCGGTCTCTTGCTTTTGGTCCTCTGGTTCCATATCCCGTAAGCAGGCAATGAATGAGTCCCGGATACTGGTCTTTGAGACTGGGATAGTCCAGGCCGAAACGCTCCAGCACATCGACTGAATAATTGGCGACAAATACATCGGCATTATCCAGGAGCCGGTACATTATCTGTCTGCCCTGTTCATTCCGTAAATTGACGGCGACGCTTCTTTTATTGCGGTTTAAAAACTCGAAGTGGAGCTCAATCTCCCCTTTTTCCAGATTAAGCAGCAGCGGAGTATCATTAAAACTCACCAGGCTTCTCTGCCAGTCGCCCCATAACGGCTCGACCTTAATAACATCGGCACCCCAGTCGGCTAGAATGGTAGTTGTTGCCGGCATCGCTACGACCTGGGAGAAGCTGACTATTTTTACGCCTTCAAGCATTCCGGGCATTACTGTCTACCTCCCTAATACCCACAGACTCTTTTTAAGCTTCACCATCAAATGAAGTTCTTGATTAAGAAACTAATCATGACCTGCCCCAAATAATTATATCACCTTTTAAGTTAGAGTCATTGGCATCACAGTCAGATATATGGCTGCAGGAGGAGGATATTACCCAGTGGAGCCATGCCTTCGGATTCGGTTTATATATATTTAGCCAGAGCGTATAAGTCTAATTGAGGCGGTCCGGCTGAGCCCAGGCAGACAAACGGCTCCTGGCTGTTCCTATCAGGGTGGCGGGTGCCGTGCTTGATGGGACGGGGTGCAAACATAACGTCTCCCTCGTCCATATCATACCATTGGTCAACTAAAAACCCCTGCCCATTCCCCTGGAAAGCAAGCACCGTGTCTTCCGAGCCCGGGTGAACGTGCACCTTGAATTCGACTCCGGGTGGATGGTGGGCTCTGTGTGAGCTTATCTTTCGCGCGCCCATCCCCGGCCAGACGACAAAGCGCATTTCGGCATCATATGCGGTGAAGAGGGCACCGTGATTAATATTTTCTATAACTCCCGTCCAGGGAATGCGCGCATCAAACTTGCCCCGGGCATCATAAGCAATCACCGGTCCCTCCTGGCCCTCGAATAACTCATCTTCAGCTCCCGTGAGATTCTCAAATTCAGAGAGATATGGTACCTGCCAGCAGTAGCAGATGAAATCTTCTGAGTTGGTAGAAGGGTTTCTCATGCCATGTTTCACATTCTCCGGCACATAGATAACATCATCTCTCCTGACTTCATACCAGAAGTCTCCCAGGAAGACCTCTCCGCTGCCTTTAAAGACCGCAATGACAACTTCCGAGATGGGGTGCATGTGAACCGTATAGGTATCTCCAGGCTTCTGGTAAATGACCTGGCACCCCGTCAAGGCGGAGCCCATTGACGGCGCCATCAATAACTTGGTTCGGCAACCATACTTTATGGTATCCGGCACCTCGTTCGGTTTGATGATTATTCCTCTTTCTCTTACTTGAGACGGTGTAAGCAAATTAAACCTCCCTCCTTGCAAGGGTGCATGTTTTCCTGCGTCAGGAAAAGGGAAAAGGCCCTAAAAACACCCTAAAACTCTACATTAATAATTTACAGCCACGAGCATGGTCACGGGCATATTGGTCTCGTTGATAATCTCCCTGCCTTCATTGGGAGCGAGATAAATGCCATCCATCGGCCTCAGGGTAAATTTTTCGGTCTTGCTCTTGATGGTGATTTCCCCGTCTAAAACGAGATAGAATTTTTCAGCGGGCGAATCTTCGTAGGCGTATTCCGCACCGCCACCGGGCAGGAAATGTGAAAGTCCCACCCAGAATTTCTCTGCCCCGGTTTCTTCCTTGCCGTTAAGCCTCATGGCAACCATGCCGAAATGGCCGGGTGCCTCATAAGGTTTCACATCATCCAAACTGATTTTTTTCATATATCCTTCCTATCAAATCCAGAATGTTTAGTTCTATTGGGTACCGTATTTATATACGCGGTCCGGGACTGGGTTAAGGTTATCTTCATCGATATATGCAATCATGCGGACGATGGAGCCGTCTCCCATATACCAGCGAATGGGAAAGCCGGATATTTTACATCTCTTTCCAACTACTTTGGCTATATCTCCACCGACATTCTCCCAGCCCAGTATGCCATTACGCATCAATAAATTATGGCAGGGCTCCCACTCCGGAAAATCTTCGATTACTTCATGACCGCCGGAAAACTGCTTATATTCCTCAAAAAGGTCTGGTCTCAGGGGTCCGGGGCCGTGGGGTCCGATTGCGGTGTGCAACGGGTGGTCCAGGGCCTGCTGGTCAACGCCGATGGCTTTGGCTTTATGCGCAACGAACCACTCACCGGCTTCTTTGCCCAGACCGGGCGAATAACAGAAATACTGCATATTGTCACCCCAGTATTTATTCCAGCCTGTATGGACAATGACGATATCGTCTTCTTTCATGGGCAGTACCTTATTGGCGGCGTCCAAGTCTTTAGCGGTAATCAGTTCCCATTTTTGTTTGGGAATGTCCCAGACAACGGCATCACCATAATAACAGGTGAGGGGAATTTCATGAGTGAAACGACCCCCCTCAAATACGTGCGCCGGAGAATCTGCATGTGTCGTACAGTGCATGGTGGTGGTAATTACCTGAGAGAGAACCCCGGATTTCGCGTGGTAGTGCATGCGTTCAATCTTGACATCGGCAAAATATGGCCATAGCGGTGAGCCGTTCCCAAACGGATGGCTTAAATCAACCAGTACTTCTTTTCCCATAATTCATTTCTCCTTTTCCAGCTATAATTTTTGTTCCAGCGTGTTACCACGTCGTCACACCGCCGTCAATATAGAGTATCTGTCCGGTAATAAAATCCGATGCCTTTGAGGCGAAGAATATGGTAGCTCCAACTATATCCTCCGGCAACGCCCATTTGCCTAGAGGGATACGAGACTTCATCATCTTGGCGTAATCTGGATTGGCCAGGGCGGGACGGGTCAGGTCGGTCTCCACAATAGTAGGGGCAACGGCATTCACCAGCACATTATGCTTAGCCCACTCACAGGCCAGTGTTCGCGTCAGGGTATCCACGGCGCCTTTGCTGGCACAGTAAGCCGCATAGTCCGCCGGCAGGCCATATCTGCCTCTTACCGATGATAGGTTGATAATTTTACCGCTGCCCTGTTGAATCATGCCACGGCCGACTGCCTGGCAACAGATGAATGTACCCCGAGTATTAACATCCATCACTTGCTGCCATTCATCAACGGGGAAGGTGTCAGCCGTCTTGCGAATGGATATACCGGCAGCGTTAACCAGGATATCGATGCGGGGATATGTATTCAGGACTGTAGCTACCATGTCCGCTACCGATTTTTCATCAGCCACGTCGACGCTCACCGCCAGCGATTTCCTGCCCTTTGCCCGGATTTCTTCGGCTACTTTTTCGAGATGCTCCAGCTTTCGGCTGGCTACTATAACGTCAGCACCAGCATCGGTCAGTCCCAGGGCCTGAGCGTGCCCGATGCCTCCGGCACCGCCCGTTACCAACGCAACCTCTCCCGCTAAGTCAAATAGATTGCTCATGCCTCTCCTTTCATCCATTATCAACCCAGGATTTTTATCAATATCCTGTCTTAGTCGGAAAGGCTTGATAATTAACCTTACCAACCTACCTATTGCAGGAAAATTCTTAGACGTTCAACAACGGTGGATACGTAACTCTGGTATTTATCTTGATTATATGCGGGTATTTTGCCGCAGGCAATTCCCAATAAGAGTGATTTTGGGGAGAAACGGTAATACCTTTTTTACGCTGATAGTATTACTACCAGATGTATCGGCTTTGATGGGGCATGTTAGAAATATTACTAGCAGGTAAGTTCGATACCCGGGAACAGTAAAAAGTCTTTATATAATATGGAGCGAAGTAAAGTGCTTATACAGCGTTTCTATCAGGCACTTGCGTATCTGATTCGGGTATAATGCCTCTTTCTCGTGCTAAAATGGCAGCTTGCTGTCGGTTGCGTACCTGCATTTTCTCGAGGATATTGCTCAGGTGCGCCTTCACCGTGTTCTCGGTTATGTGTAAAGCCTCAGCAATCCCTTTGTTAGAGGTGCCTTTTTGGGCCAGCAAGGTCAGCACTTCCTTTTCCCGTTTACTCAGGCCGACATCATACTCAACCCGCGTACTGATCGTATTCCCGTAGTAGGCAACTTGCTCGAGAAGTTTTTGGGCAACCAGGGGAGAGATAACAACGACGCCTCCCTTGGCCACATAGTGAATGCAGCTCTCCAACTCAGGGTAGGCTATATCCTTATCGATGTATGCCTTGGCTCGAGCTTTAAAACTGGTGGAAAGACTGATATTTTTATATGGTTTTATAATGATGATAATTTTTATTTCAGGATTTAATTCGTTAATTCGCTGTGCCAGTTCACCGCAATCGCCACCCTCTATCTCCTCATCCAGCAATAGTACGTCCGGTTTGAGTTGGTTAGCCCTGTTTATCGTTTCTACTGCGTCATAACATATGGTAAGCACCTCGATATCTGCCGACCTCTTCTCTATAAGCAGCAACAAACCTTCCCACCACAATTCATGGTTACTCGCCAGAATAATTTTTACTTTGTCCATGGTCTTCCCCTATTTATGCCGTCAGTATAGCACATGTAACATAATTGTCAAAACATTTTTAGTTGAAAAGTCTAGTTGAAAATAATACTACGACCCTTAAAAAGTCACACTTAAGAGGGATTGTCAGTGGCCGTAACCTGTTCGGAGTAGAATGGGTTTTACCTACCGGAGAAATTGTTAACGTGGGCGCACCGGGCTCGGGAGCAGGATGGTTTTCCGGCGACGGGCCCGGCCCCAGCCTCAGGGGCATACTGAGAGGCGCGCTCGGGGCGATGGGTGGGTTGGGGGTATTCACTAAATGTGCCGGCCACCTCCATCCGTGGCCGGGTCCGGAAAAATTGAAGGCAAATGGCGTATCCCCGTACTATGAAACGGAGATACCACCTTACTTTGAATATCACATTTGTGAATTCCCCACCTGGGAGCAGTTCGGTGAGGCTATATCTAAAATCGGCGCAGCAAAGAGGAATTCTCATTATTTGAGAAGACCTCGGATAAGAGCCAGGCGAGAAATCAAGCCTGTATCAACTACATTAATTGGGAATCCTCAGGGTCACCGTAGTGCCGGTGCCCTTTTCTGATTGAACGATTAAGGTGCCTCCAATCAGGCGAGCCCTTTCCCTCATCCCGATGATACCGAGTTTCCCGGACAGGGCGAGGTCACTCGTTCTATCGGGAATGTTAAAACCCTCTCCATTGTCATTTATGATTAGAGTCAGAGCGTCAGCGCCGAAGTCCAGACTCATCTCAACCGAAGAAGCCTGTGAATGCCTCCTGATGTTGCTTAGCACTTCCTGAGCGATACGGAAGACGGTTAGTTCTATCTCCGGGGAAAGCCGGCGCCGACTGCCTGTAATATCCACCTTCGTCGCCATGCCGTAACCCTTCTCAAGGTCGGTAATGAGCCACTCCAGTGCCGGTACCAAGCCCAGGTCATCCAGTATTGGCGGTCTGAGGTCCTGGCTGAAACGGCGTACCCCATCAAGAGCCGAATCGGCCATCTCATGAAGCTTTTCCAGTCGCTCAATCACCGGCTTTGTGAGTTTCTTTTCTCCCGTGCTGAGAGAATCGAGACCGCGTGAGAGCGTGGCCAGAGCCTGGGCTGTGTCATCATGGAGTTCCCGGGAGATGCGTAATCGTTCGTCTTCCTGAGCTTTAGTTACCTGTTTGATATAGTACTCCATGTTCTGCCGCAATTGTCTCTCCTCGGTCACGTCCTGGGCGATGACCTGCAGGCCGATTATCTGGTTCCTCCTGAGCAGGGGGCTAACCCGTAGTTCAACATATGCCTCTGTCCCGTTCTTCCTGTTTAAACAGGCCTCCTCGATGCCGCCTGTCGGCACCTGCTCTAGTTTTTCTGAAAACAGTTGCTTTATCTTTTCCTTGTTTTCGCCGGAAAAGAGGTCATAGATTACGGTAGCCGTTAGTTCCTTCAGTGTATAGCCGGTGAGCTGCTCGCAGGCTCGATTGACGGAGACAATCCGGGCCATTGTCGAGCAAACGAAAAGCGCATCGGTGGAATTTTCAAAGAGACCCCGGTAACGCTCCTCGGATATCCGTAGTTGCTGGGCCGTAACCTGCTGTTGTTGATAGAGGTGGGCGTTCTCCACGGCCACACCGATTTGATTACCCATGGCCGTAAGCAGTTCCACTTCCTCCGGCTGAAACTGGCGGTAGCTGTACATGGCTATACACAGGGTGCCGTTGACCTTCCTTTTGGAGCTGAGGGGCACGATAAGCGTGGAGTGCAGCTTAAACTTGCTGACCACTTCCCTGGTGAGTCTGGAGTCCTGAGAGGCGTCCTCCACAAACAGGTGTTGCCCGGATTGAGCTACCCTGCCATTGAAGCCCTCTCCCAGCTTGAGTCTATCCACGCCCTGGGCAAGCTCTTCGGCTGTACCGCGGTGGGCCGACAGGACAAGCTCACCGGTTTCCTCATCCAGGAGGAATATCCAGGCAACGTCAGCCTGCATGACATCGACAACATTGTCGGTAGCATTGCTTAAAACGGTGCTCAGCTCCAGCGATTCCGAGACGGTGCTTGATATCCGGTTGAGAGCGGCCAGTCTTTTTTCGTCTTCCTTAATAACCTCAACATTTGCCTGAAGCTCTTCCTTGGCCTTTTCCAGCTGGTCGAATGCCCTCTGCTGCCGGTGAATCAGCCAGCTTACCAGCAATCCGATGAAAAAGAAGGCGATGGTCTCGGTTACTGCCTCCGATACCTGGTCGGAGAAGAAGATGGCGCGCGGCAGGAGTGCCAGACTGATGAAAACCGCCGTAATCACCCCGCCCCTCAGACCAAAAACGAAGGCGGCGTAAGCCACCGGGATGATAGAAAGGATGCGGTATGTTGAATACCGGGCGAGCTGAATGGGCGCCTGGGGGAACATTGTCTGAAGCCACGGAATCCGGTCGGCATAGTAGATAAGGGCTCCGAAGGTCATGATAGCCAGGATAATCCAGAAATGCGGAACCCTGTAAAAATTCTTCACCAGCGTAGTCCCATCGTTTTTAACACTATGCTAAGTCATCCAGACCCAGCCAGCCTTTCCTCAATGCCTGCAGGACGGCTTCCGTCCTCGAGCCCACGTCCATCTTACGGAAGATATTGCCCAGATGGGCCTGTACGGTACGCCGGCTCAGGAAAAGTTTACCAGCAATGTCCTGATTGCTCATGCCTTTTGCGGCCAGTCTCAGTATCTCCATTTCTCGTTCGCTAAGTTCGGCCAGTTGTGCCGGCTCACCCAGTTCCCGGCCAGCCCCAAAGCGGCTGAAGACCTTCTGAGCAATGGTGGGGTGGAGTACGGCTTCACCAGCATGCACGGCACGAATGGCGTTGACCAGGTTCTTGCCGCTGACATTCTTTAGCAGGTATCCGGCTGCCCCCGCCTCCAGCAGTGCTATAATATACTGGTCGTTATCATAAGCCGTGAGAATCAGCACCGCTGTGGACGGCTGGCTGGTTTTGATTTGCCGTGTCGCCTCAATACCATTGACCCTGGGCATGGCGATATCCATCAAAGCAACATGGGGGCGGAGTTTGGCTACCAGCTCAACAGCCTCGGCACCGTCGTTGGCTTCGCCAACAACCTCCATATCTCTCTCTTGCTCAATCAGGTTACGCGTTCCCTCACGGAAGAGCACATGGTCGTCGGCGATAATCACTTTTATCTTATTCATTTGTCGGCTGCTGAGGGGAGTTTTGCTGCTTCTTATTCCCATTATAGTCCGCAATAAGGAATAGTTCAAAGACATACAGCTCGCTTGGGATTGCATTGAAGCAGAGCTTACCCGATGTAATCAGCACCTATCTGACTGCACACATTGCCTAGTTGAAAAATAGGCCAAGGTGACAGTCCAGATTAGGTCAGGCAGGCGATGAAAGTCTGGTCGTTTCGGGGTAACCTGTAAATAGAAGGAGCTAAAGGAGGTTACAGCTATGGAAAGGGCAATGGCTGAAAATTCTCAAGACGATAATTTTATCAGCGTCTCTACAATGATTGAGGAACTCGAAAGAGATTTGCTGCATAAAGAAGTTGAGCCGAAAGAGAAGAAGGCTCACCCTAACAAAGAGACAATCCTTAAAGTGCTTTCTAAAGCCGCCGATGACCACAGGTTTCTGGCTCGCCTGGCCGAGGACCCGGCTAAAGTGCTTAAGGAGTACGACCTGACCTCGGAGGAGAGAGCCGCCCTGGCGTCAGGTGACCTGCGCCGTATAGAATCCTGGGTTGGTAAGCTGGACAAGCGACTGAGCACCTGGATCTGGTGTCGCCTCCAGCAGGAAAAGTGGTAAGTAAAGTGAGGTCTAGAATGAGTATAGCTGAGGTTACGCAGAACACACATACAGTAGTCCAGGAAGATGAAGAAACCGTTACAACTCGAGTAGATGAGATTCTGGCATCATATACAGGCGTAAAAGCCGAGTTAATCCCGATATTACAGCAGGTTCAGCAGGCCTTTGGCTATTTACCCGAAGAGGCCATGAGCCGGATAGCGCAGTTTGTTGAGGTGCCGGAGTGCACTGTCTTCGGAGTAGCCACCTTTTACGCTCAGTTCAAGCTCGTTCCTACCGGGCGGAACATTATTAAGGTGTGCCGGGGTACGGGCTGCTATGTCAAAGGAGCACCTCGGATACTTGAGGAGACGGAGAAGATTCTGGGTATCAAAGACGGAGAAACAACCCCTGACCTTGAATATACGCTGGAGACGGTCGCCTGCTTTGGTTCTTGTGCGCTGGCACCGGTGATGGTGGTCAATGATAAGGTATACGGCAGCATGACGACAGATAAGGTGAAAAAGATACTCGACAGAAAAGGCCGGCACTAACAGCATATATAGGGGGATGCGATGAATTTCGAAGAGATAAAAAAGCAGGCAATGTCAAATTGGGAAGCCATGCAGAATAGCGGAAAAGCCCGTATATTGATTGGTACCGGTACCTGTGGCATTGCCGCCGGTGCCGAAGACATACTTGAGACTCTCCGTGAAGAGCTGGGTAAAAACAGCATAGAGGCCGACATTATCCAGGTAGGCTGCATCGGCCTTTGCTACGCCGAGCCGCTGGTAGAGATAGTAAAACCCGGTATGCCCGGTGTCTTTTATGGGAATCTTACCCCCGAGCTTATGGCTGAAATTGTCAGGGACTACCTGACTGCCGATAATCCCCGCCCCGACCTGGCCCTGGGCACCCGCGGTGAAGGCACCATAAATGGAATCCCTCGACTATTTGACCTGCCCGTACTTAAGCCCCAGGTTCGTATTGCTCTGCGCAACTGCGGGAACATAGACCCCACGGATATCCACCACTATATTGCCAACGGCGGTTACGAGGGCCTGAGCGAGGTGCTCAGGATGAAACCCCAGGAGGTGATTGATGAGGTCAAGAAATCGGGGTTGCGCGGGCGTGGTGGCGCCGGTTTCCCCACCGGGCTTAAATGGCAATTCTGCCACGATTCCCCGGGCACTCAGAAATATATCGTGTGCAATGCTGATGAAGGCGACCCCGGAGCTTTTATGGATAGGGCCGTGCTGGAGGGTGACCCCCATGCCGTTCTGGAAGGAATGCTCATCGGCGCTTATGCCATAGGCGCCTCCGAGGGTTACATTTATATCCGGGCGGAGTATCCGCTGGCGATTCAACGACTGAGAACTGCCCTGGAACAGATGGAGAAGTGCGGGTTGCTGGGTGATAACATCATGGGTTCCAGCTTCAGCTTTCATATCAAGATTAAAGAAGGAGCTGGTGCCTTCGTCTGCGGCGAGGAAACCGCTTTAATGGCCTCTATCGAGGGCAACCGCGGCATGCCTCGCTCCCGTCCCCCCTTCCCCGCTCAATCCGGCCTGTGGGGTAAGCCCACGAACATCAACAATGTGGAGACCTGGGCCGATGTTTCCGCCATCCTTCAGAAGGGCTCAGGCTGGTATGCGAGCTACGGCACTGAGAAAAGCAAAGGCACCAAGACCTTTTCGTTAGTGGGCAAGGTTATGCGGACGGGACTTATTGAGGTGCCTATGGGCATCCCCATGCGTGAAATCATTTACGGGATTGGTGGTGGTATTCCGGACGGTAAGAATTTCAAAGCCGTGCAGACCGGCGGCCCCTCGGGGGGGTGTCTGTCTGCCAGCTTTCTCGATTCGCCGGTGGATTATGAATCGCTGGCGAGTGCCGGCTCTATCGTGGGTTCCGGCGGCATGGTGGTGATGGACGAGGATTCCTGCATGGTGGATGTGGCCAGGTATTTCCTTACCTTCACCCAGCTCGAATCCTGCGGTAAGTGTATTCAATGCCGCTGGGGCACGAAACAGATGCTGGACATCCTGGAGGATATCGTCAGCGGCCGCGGCAGAGACGGAGACATCGAACTGCTTCTGGAACTGAGCGAAGCCGTTAAAAATGGCTCCCTTTGTGCCCTGGGCGGGACAGCCCCCAATCCGGTGCTGACCACCATCCGCTACTTCCGGGATGAGTATGAGGCTCACATTTCAGAAAAGCGCTGTCCGGCGCTGGTGTGCAAAGCCCTGGTGTCCTATTATATAGATTCCGAGAAATGCCAGGGTTGCGGTATCTGTGCTAGGGCCTGCCCCGCCGAAGCCATTAAGGGCGGCAAGCGAATGGTGCATGTTATCGAGCAGGACAAGTGTACCAAATGCGGGACCTGCCTGGATGTTTGCCCGGCCAAGTTTAGTGCCGTAGTTAAAATTTCCGGGGAACCCGTGGTGGCGCCGACAGAGCCTGTTCCTGTAGACAGCAAAGCTTAAATAGAAAGGAACCGAAGCTATTTGATGGCAATGGGAGGTAGATAATGACGACAACTAGCTCAATAGTGGCAGGTGAGAAAAAGCTGGGTATCATTTCCCTGACCATTGATGGGAAAAAGGTCGAAGTACCGGAGGGAACTACGGTGCTCGAGGCAGCACAGAGCGTCGATGTTTATATTCCGACACTCTGCCATGACCCCGACCTCAAGCCCTATGGGGCTTGTCGGTTTTGCGTTGTGGAGATTGAGGGCGTTCGGGGTCTGCCCACTTCGTGCACCACCCCGGCAACGGATGGGATGGTGGTGCATACTGAAACGCCCATGGTGAATCAGTCCCGCCGCATCACTATGGAGCTAATCATGGCTAACCATCATGGTGATTGTCTCACCTGCGCCAAAAACCAGCAGTGTGAGTTGCAGAAGATAGCAAGCTATCTGGGCATTGAGCAGGAGCATTTTGACCGGATGCGCAAAAGTAAGGAACTGCTTCCCATCGATGACAGTCATCCCGCCTTTACCCGCGACCCCAATAAATGCATCCTCTGTGCCAAGTGCGTGCGCGCCTGCCATGAGATTGCCGGTGTCGGTGCTATTGACCTGGCTTTCAGGGGCAACTCGGCCAAAGTGAGCACCTTCGGTAATAAGACTATCCTTAAATCCATATGCGAGTCCTGCGGCGAATGCGTTGAGCGATGTCCCACTGGAGCGCTCATTCCTAAAAGCGCCAAGCAGGCAACGCGTGAGGTCAAGACAATCTGTCCCTATTGCGGTGTCGGTTGCTCCGTATATCTGGGCATTCGCGGCAAT